>JAUWDN010000208.1 GCA_030608765.1 Promethearchaeota archaeon | reverse complement strand
GGATTTTACTCGCCAATACCCTCATTTAGCGGATGTTATAGACAAGGTTGTTGCTATCCAAGAAATCAAACCCCCTAGAATGGGAATAATCCACGATATGAACCCTCAAGCTTTCACTTTTGGTTACACTAAAAATAGCGCGAGGCTAGTAATAACTGATGGAATTCTACATTATTTGGACGAGCACGAACAAAGAGCTGTAGTTGCCCACGAATTAGGTCATATCGTCCATAACGATTTCATTCTAATGACTGTCGTTTTTGCGATTCCTTTAATATTATTGACAATTGCTAGATGGTCTTATTACGCGGTGCGATTTTCAAGCCTAAGAAAATCTAGGGATAACGACGCGGGAAGTTATATTTTTTTAGCATTAATTGGCGTTGCTATAGTGTCGTATATAAGTTATTATATAGGGTTTTTAATTTCTTTATTCGTAAGTCGAATCCGAGAGTACTTTGCAGATCAACACGCCGCTGAATTAACTGAAGACCCTAATTTGTTATCAACTGCTTTAATTAAAATTGCGTATGGATTGTTAGCAACCGGGACCGAAGCTGAAATTAAAGAAAAACGGAAATCCAGCGTAAGAGGGCTTCGAGGTTTAGGTATTTTTGACCCGAAGAAAGCAGCGTCTGTAGCAGCACAAAGCATGGATAATAGTGGACGGATTTCTAAGAATGTAGTTGAAGCTGCCGCGGGGTGGGACTTGTTCAATCCATGGGCAAAATATTTTCAGATATTTAGCTCACATCCATTAACGGCAAAAAGAATTCAACGCTTGAACGAACAATGTGCGACTTATGGAGTGCCAGTGGAATACGATCTTTCCGGAGCAAGAAAAATCAAGGAACAACAAGTAGGTAAATCTATGATAGGGGAATTCATAACAGATCTATTTATTAAAAAACTACCTTCTATAATTTTCGTAATATTAATTGCACTCACAGTTGTATGGTTATTTGGATTTTATGGTTTTCTAGAAATTGAAACAATAACCACGATCAACAACTTAATTCTGTTATGGGCTATTGGATTTATTACTATGGGATTTGGAGCCATAGGGAGAACTTCCTTTATGTATCGAAGCGGATTCGAACCTAATAATGTAGTTGAATTAATTACCACTATAAATGTCTCTCCAGTCCGACCCAGACCCTCTATAATTGAAGGTAAAATTATTGGAAAAGGAATAGCTGGATATTGGTTATCAGAAGACTTGTACTTTAAAGATAATACTGGTTTGATGTACATCGATTACCGATTTGGGCTTAGACTTATGGATTTCTGGTGGGCGCTTAGGAGAGCTGATCAATTAGTAGGACAGAACGTAAGAATTCAAGGGTGGTACAGAAGAGGTCCAGGTCCATATTTTCAAGTAGACACTATTTGGACTCAAGAAGGTAGAAGGTTTCGCAACTATTCAAAGCACATGACTTACATATTAGCGGTAATATTCTTTATAATAGGTGCTTTCCTCTTTTATCTGTGGTTTACTGTAATTTAATAATAATAAACATTTTTTTTTTATTCTTTTTGACATTTACCTTACTATAAGAAAAATTTTTCAATTGATTTTTCCTAGCTTTAAATTACTACTATAAGATAGAACTTATCATGCCAGACAACATTAATAAAAAAATAGAACTAATGGCGCCATTAAAGAATTCTAAATCTTTAAATGCCGTCATAAATAAAGCAGATGCTGTTTATTTTGGTATAGAAGCGTTTAATATGAGAATGTTCAGTGACAATTTCAAATTAGACGATTTAAACAGTATCGTAAAAAAATGCCACGATAACAATATTCTTGCTTATATGACCACGAATGTGATTGTATATGAAAATGAATTTGACCTCCTCGATAACATTTTAGATCATGCTATGGAAGCAGAGATAGACGCCGTAATTGTTCATGATATCGGAGTTATCGAAACTGTTAAAGAGAAAGGTTTAGTATTTCACATCTCAACTCAAGCCAATATCTCAAATTCTCGAACTGCAAGATTCTATGAAAAATTAGGAGCTGATAGATTAATACTCGCTAGAGAGCTATCATTAGAACAAATTAAAGAGATAAAAAGCGGAGTTAAAGAAGCTGAAATTGAAACTTTTGTCCACGGGGCTCAATGTACTTCCATTTCCGGAAGATGCTACTTTTCAGCCGAAGTATGTGGTTCTCAAGAATACTCTGCTAATAGAGGACGGTGCGTACAACCCTGCCGTAGATTGTGGCGGGTATACGACGACCAATCAAACGAATTTATCTATGATGGAGTCTTTTTCATTAACTCAAAAGATTTATGCTTAATTGAGCACATCCCTGAGTTAATTGAAGCTAATATTGACGCCTTTAAAATAGAAGGGAGGATGAGGGACCCGATCTATATCGAAGAAACGACTGCGTGCTATAGAGAAGCGATTGAGGCTTATTATGATAATACTTATACAGATGATAAAGTCCAAGATTGGCTCAAACGATTAAGTAATGTTTATAACAGAGGTTTTTCAACAGGATTCTACTTTGGACAACCAAAAGGAAGTGAAATTCAACGAGAACTTGACGGAAATATTTCTAACTTCAGAAAGGTTGAAATCGGAAAAGTCCTTTCTTATTTTCCCGATAAAAAAGCTGCTAAAATTCTCTTGTCGAGAGGCAAATTACGTTTAAATGACGAAATATTCATAATTGGAACCCACACAGATACCTTTCTGCGCCAGAAAATTAAATCCATACAAATTAAACAAAAAAAAAACCTAACTGAAACACCAATAGTTAAAACTAAAAAGGATAGAATAGCCGTAGGAATTTTAGTTGATACCGAAGTTAAGAAGAATGACAAAATCTTTAGACTTGAAGCTAAATAGGAACGATTTTGAAATTAATAAAATAAATAAAATAAAAAAAAGTTTTAAGAAATTTCTTATAAGGTTTTACATAGGTTAGAATATAGCCCTCTTATAAATCTTCAGCTAAATCTTCGTAAGCCTCTAAGGCTAATTCAATAATCTCTTGAAAGGCCATTGCATCTTGAAGATTACCTTCGACAGTGATGTCACCAGCCATGTAAGCGCTTGTTGCGTCTACTTCGCCGAATAACATACCAGAGCCTACTTCTTTTGTAGCCGAGAACGTGAACGATGGATTTTCTACATCACCTTCGCCGAAATCTAAAGTTCCCTCTTTTGCTTTGAGCCAAAACTTCTTGTCTTCGTCGGTTATAATCATCTGGATAGTGATATCCATGTCTTCGAGTTCTTCTTTTAGATCTTCATTTTCTACGGCAATCTGTTTGAATAATTCGAAAACTTTTAAACTATCCATTACATCCGAGGCAGCCGCTCCGGCGTCAAATTTACCTTTCATTTCTTTTACTAATGCTTCGTCAACCATTTTATAATCAACCTTTTTGGTTTATTTACTTTTTCAATTTTACTTTTTGGTTATTGATTTTGATTTTCAAAATAACATAAATTACAAAAAATTGTAAAATACTAGTAAGTATAAGCAGTACTATATAAAAAAGTTTCATTTCTTCGCATAGATTTTATATTGACAAAAATAAGAACATTATACTAAGTGAGGATTTTAACACTTTCATTATTACTTGAAAGTCTATTTTTGAAATTTTGATTTACTTCTGTTGTAGTTCTTTTTCTTTTTGCTTAAATTTCATGACTTTTTCTTTCAAAAATAAATTAAAAAAAATTGAAATTTTTTGTCAGTTTTTCAAATACATTAAAAAGTGTAAACCCCAATAATAGATTTTGTGAGGTTTAAAGATGGCGCCCACACCG
>JAUWDN010000301.1 GCA_030608765.1 Promethearchaeota archaeon | reverse complement strand
GTGCATAGTGAAGTTTTCTCGGATGGAATTGTTGATCTCGTAGAAAAGGGGGTAATTACATGTAAAAAAAAAACACTTCATAAAGGTAAAATAATTTGTTCTTTTGTCATGGGCTCCAGACGGCTTTATAATTTTGTAGATAACAATCCCTTTGTACAATTTCATCCTTGTAATTATTGTAACGATCCTTATATAATTAGCCGAAATAAAAAGCAAGTGGCTATTAACGCAGCACTTACAATAGATTTAACGGGACAGATTAATGCAGATTCGATTGGACCTTTATTTTATAGTGGTATAGGTGGTCAAGTAGATTTTGTCAGAGGTGCCAATCACTCTGAAGACGGAAAACCTATAGCCGTCCTTCCTAGCACTGCAACACTTAAAGATGGTACAATAGTTTCGAGAATCGTCCCATATCTTCAACCTGGCTCAGGAGTTGTAATCACTCGAGGTGACATTCATTATGTTGTTACAGAATGGGGAATCGCTTATCTTTTTGGAAAGAGTATTCGCGAAAGAGTATTACAAATGATAAATATTGCTCATCCCGATTTTAGGGAAGAACTTTTAGAATATGCAAAAAAAATAAATTATGTTTATTCCGATCAAAAATTACCACTTTCTATAAATGGTAGGGTAAGCTTATACCCTGATAATTATGAGACATTTTATCAAATGAATAATGGCAAGACGATTAAAATTCGCCCTATCAAACCTACTGATGAACGATTACTCCAAGGCCTTTATTACTCATTAGATGAAGATGATAGATATTTGAGATTCTTCTCACGTAACCGTAAATTTCCTCATAAATTTGTACAACCCCTAGTTACTATAGATTATCAAACTGACATGATATTAGTAGGGGAATTTCTTGAAGAAGGTGAACAGAAAATAGTTGCTTCAGCAGCATTTTTTAAAACACATCAACCATCAACTGTGGAATTAGGCATAGTTGTTAAGAAGAATTTTCGCAAAACTGGAATAGCTAAATTTTTACTCAATCATTTAATTATAATAGCAAGAGAACTTAATTACAAATATTTTACCGGATCGGTTCTTCTTGAAAACAAAGCTATGCTCTATATTCTTAATAATAGCGGATACCCTATGAAATCAAAACATGTAGAGTATGGAGAAGTCTTATTTACACTTGATATTTCAAAATAATTTATATTTCAGATAATAATTATTCTATTTCATTTAAGGGGAATTTAAAAGAAAACTTAAATATGGAGATGACATAATTAAGCATTGGAAAAAAATCACCCAAGAATCAAATTTATAAATAGAATAAATAAAAATTAGAGAAAACATAAAATGAAAGATATAGCTATTATTTTGGAAAATCGTCCCGGAGCACTAGCTGATATGGGGGAAGTTCTAGGAAAAAATGGTATAAACATGGAAGGATTATGTGGAATTCCCTTTAAGGATGGAGCTATCGTTCACATTTTGGTTGAAGATGAAACAGTCACTCGTTATGTACTAGAATCAGCAGGTTTTAAAGTAAGTGCTGTGCGTGAAGTGCTTGTCATGGATATTGGCCATAATGCGGGAAAACCCGGTTCTGGTGGGAAGATGACTCGTAAAATAGGCAATGTTGGCGTTAATATTGACCTAATCTACTTTGCTGAAAATAACAAGATAGTCATCGGAGTTGATGACATACCCAGAGCCCGAAATGCGTTAGCCAAATAATAAGAACGATTTTTATTTTTTTTTTCCGTAAATAATTTTATTTCTATCGTATTCTTTTAGAACTTTTCTACCTTCTTTGTTTGAAAGAGAAAGCGTTATAATGCTTTGTCGACTCAAAGACCCTGCAAAGATTTCCTGATCGTCTGCGAAAACAACAATATTACTACTGGCAAATTCCGGATTTGCTTTTAGTATTACTTTTTGCTTTTTTATTTCAACATCTAACTCAATTCGCGTCTCTTTTCTATTTTTAGTAATTTGTCGCCCTTTATAATGCTCTTTAGTTTTAAAAGAATCCTTAAGGCCAATAGGATTTATTGGATTAATTACTATATCTTGACCGAACGAATAAATTTCGTAAGCAAGATGATCCGTTCTAAAATCTCTAACTTCCACAACGGGTCTTGCCAAATCTTTATCTCTAAATCCATGAGGTACTTTAACGGTCATCTTGAGGGTTAGAACAGCAGAGATGTCCCCTCCTTTAATAAATATAATTGTATCTATTATTGATGGGAGCATTCCAAGCTCTATTCGACCAATAAATCGCTGTATTGCGTCAATGGCAGAAGAAGAATGAACTACACCTACCATTCCGACACCCGATAATCGAAAATCAGAATAAATCTTAAAATCTTCAAAGACACGAACTTCGTCGAATATTGTATAATCTGGTCTAACTAAAAGAAGGATATCGGCAGAATTTTCAAGGCTTCCTTCTAGCTTGGTGTATTGCGTAATTTCGGGTCTAACTTGTAAATCTCGGACGCTTTCTAAAGTTTTAACTACTTTGTTTTGTTCTAAATAAAAATTTGCCAATGCAGCTGAAAATGTGCTCTTACCTGCTCCGGGAGCTCCAGCTACTAAAATACCTTCTGCTTTTTCTAATCTTTTATGTAATCGAGCATCAATTGAATAATCTGATAATGTGAGATTAACAAGCGGATGGACAGCAGTAATTTCAACAACGTTAGAAAACGGAGGGCGCGTTATT
>JAUWDN010000297.1 GCA_030608765.1 Promethearchaeota archaeon | reverse complement strand
AACCAGGGTAATTATTTGACACAATTAAATTAAAAATAATTATTTAAAAAATTTAACTGTTAATCAGAATTTTCTTAATCATGCTTCCTTTAGATCGAGAATATTTGAAATAAATAAATCACTATCGAACGGTTCTAAATCGTCGTAACCTTGTCCTATTCCTATAAAAAGAATTGGCTTTTTTGTTTCATAAGAAATTGATAATGCGGCGCCTCCCTTTGCGTCAGCATCAAATTTGGTAAGGATATTTGCATCTATTCCGACGCTATTATTAAACTCCTTCGCTTGGGTTAAAGCGTCGTTTCCTGCTAGACTATCCCCAACAAATAAGGTTAAATCTGGTTCAGATACTCTTACAATCTTTTGCATTTCTCTCATTAAATTCTTATTGCTTACTTGTCGCCCTGCTGTATCCACTAATACAACATTTACGTTTTTTGCCTTGGCATGTTGTATTGCATCATAGGCAACACTCGCTGGATCTGATTTATATTCGTGCTTGATAACTCTAATTCCTATATTTTGCATGTGATAAGAAAGTTGTTCGATTGCGGCTGCTCGAAATGTATCTGAAGCCGCAGCTACAGAAGAAATGTTATTTTTTTTTAAATAATGTGCTATTTTAGCAATTGTGGTAGTTTTACCCGTTCCGTTAACTCCTAAAAAACAAATTATGTAGGGATTATTACTTTTGTTCTTCTTTCTAATTTCTTCTAATAAATCGATTGTTCTCTCTGGAGTTAAAATTTCCGTAATTACATCTCTTAGAATTTCAAATAGAAACTTGTTTTTTGATGTTAGCCTGCCTATTTCTTCTCCCTTAAGAGATTCTTTAATTTTTTCACATAGAGCATCGGCTGTTTCTGTAGCTACATCATTTCTTATCAATAATAGATTCAGTTCATTTAAAGCACTCTCTAAGCTTTCAGATGTTAACGGTTTTTTAACGAAAGCAGAGAAAACTTTACTTAATTTTTTCATTATTTTGACCACTTGAATTGAAAATCAGTATTAGTTTAGAAAAAGTATTTATACAAATTTATTGTTGAGCCATTTTATTTTGCAGGATCTGATTTATTCCTTGAAGACTTAAATCTAAATTATAAATTCTTTCTTGGAGAAATTTTAATTGGGTATTGTGTTGTTCAATAAGCTTTGAGATAAATTCAATAGCTTCTTCAACGGTTTTTTCAATTATCGTATCATTTTTAACATACACGAGAACTTTTTTTGTATCTTTAATTGTTGCCTTTATACTGGCTAAACCTCCAATTGGGATCAAAATTTCGTCGTTTTCATTAACTCCATCGCGAAGATTATCCAAAGTTAGTTTGGTTGTGTATAAATTTCCAAGAGATGCATTAATTATTTCAAATTGACCCTGGAACATGTCTCTTTGGTCTTTTAAATACCTAAATTGGCTTAATTGTTGTTCTAAATTTTGATTATTTTCCATAAAAATCAATAAAAGTTGTGAATAGTTCTCTATTTAGATAATTCTCTAATCAGATAATCTTGACATTCCTCTGGGGTAATTACTGTTATTTCTTTAATATTTATCTGTCTTCTTAGAATGCCGATTGATGTAATTTGGCTCAACGCTTTTTCTAAAGCATCTTCCTCTTTTAGAGCTCGAACCTCTTTCCGAAATAAATATTTTCTATACTTTTTATTATAGGTTCCTATGATCCTATAAATCTTAATTTTACTTTCCTCTGACATAAGTTAACACTTCCTATGCATCAACGAAGTTGAACATGAAAATTATTTTAAAAATATTAAATTTTGCTTTTTATTGGACAATAATACAACTCTTAAGAAATAAGCTTTACAACATCAATACGTTAGTTAAACGCATCATCTCAGGACCCGTACATTGATTTCCAAATATTCCACTCTGATCGTTAACGATCGCTCCAGAGGATAGATATGGCATTCCTCTATTAACTGTGGACACATCTACTTCCTCTACTTTTAAAATCTCAGAAATGATCTCAATCTCTTCATCAGTAGCAAGTGGATGGACTAAGCACCCTTTATTGTTAGTCAAGGAAATAGAACCGGGGAGATAGTTATTTACAAATTCATAGACAACCGTCTCAACCTTTAAAGTATCCTCAATTTGCTCTTTATAATCCTTTAAAAAAGAAGAGATTATAGCACCTTTATCGTTACATACTATTAAATTTCCAAAAGCGTTATCTATAGATCTAAGAACACCGATCTGGTAATCATTATTTAATTTTTCAGAATATTTTTTTAATTGGTGAAGCTCGTCTTCCCTAATTATGTGAGGTACGATAATTCCATATTTATTACTGGCTGTATATACTCCTACTAAATTGGAATTATTGATCGAAAAGGGATAAAAAGGTTCTTTGAATACACTTTTGATTTTTTCAACAACTGGTTCAAGCAGAATAGATGGATATAAACCGTATGCATTATTAACTGTTAAGTAAACACCTACTGAGTTATTACCGAATATCTGATACTTTAAAATCGTCATTTAATAAAACTGAGAAAATTATTATATGATGTATAAAGTTTTAAACCATAAATATTTTATTAAAAATGCGTAGGTTAAATGAATTTACTCCTAACTATTAATAATCTCTATTCTTAACAAATTTCCATTTTAATTCTTAGTTAATCTTTACTATTTTTATTATTTTAACATTTTCAGAAATTCTATTTCATCAATGAAAGTTACTCCTAAT
>JAUWDN010000028.1 GCA_030608765.1 Promethearchaeota archaeon | reverse complement strand
TAAGTTAGCTAAATCGCTAATACCTAGCCGCCCCCCAAACTTGCTCAAAATCGCTGTTTTTCCCGCATTATCTAAACCTATTACAATTATCTTTTGGGCGGATTTTTGGAGAATCTCTCCCTCGTCTACCATATTGGTAATAATAGAGCTAATAAAGATTGCTTTTTTCACAGATTTCTCGAGATCGGGGTTATTTTCTTTAATTGTAGCGACTTTGTTATCAAATTCTTCCTGTAATTCAGTAACTTCTATAGGATCTTTAGTTGTTCCAAAAATACTTAAATTCTCGAAGGGGTTTTCCCTCTTTAATTTGGAAATTTGTTCAATATTGGATATTTTTAGAAGGGCTTTTAAAATTTTAGCATCGTTTTTAGAAATAAATTTGTAAGAGTGAACGGGTAATTTTTTTATTTCCTCGATGGTTTTGAATTTACCCGCCTTAGTTACTTTTGGGTCTAGAAATTTCGAGAATATATTTATAATATTTGTGATATCGGTTGACATTTTGTTAACAATTTGTATTAATTTGTATATAATAATTTTAGAGCGTTAAATAAAATACTTATAATTTATGAATCTTTTAAGATAATAGTTAAATAGACTAAGATTTAAATCTTCTTAATAGCAGTTAAATTGATTAAGATTTAAATATATAGTTTATTTTAAAAGTACTATACTGAAATTGATAATCCCAATATTTGCATCTAAGTTAAACAGTTGATATGCGCCCGAATTTTAAAAATGATGAGTTTTTTGAAGAGAGTGGAAAAGAACCTTGTTGTGATTCGCCTAAAATCATTGAGGAAGATGGATTCTACGTATGTTTGAACTGCGGTTCGGCGGATAAAGAGAGAATTATAGACGATTCACCACGTAGAGCTTTCACACAAGAAGAAATTCAAAAAAGAAAAAGTAATGAAAGGGTTTATAGTCCTATAGGTCCGCGTACGATTATAAGAGGTAGTAGAGACGCACGAGGGACTTTATTAAGCCCCAAATACAAATCTAAATTTAACAGACTCGCAAAAATTCATAGATCTTTAACTACTTCGTTCGAACGAAACCTCTGGATTGCTTTACCGAATTTGCAGCGCCTACAAAAAAGACTTGGCATCCCCGACACTGTTGCGGAGGATGCTCTTAGAATATACACTCAAACTGTCAAAGCAAAACTAACAATGGGGAGAAGTATCGATACTCTACTCGCTGCTTCAATATTTTGCGCATTAAGAGTGCATGGCATCCCTCGAACTGTGGAAGAAATTACAAAAGTCGCCCAAATTCCAAAAAAGAAAGTAATTAAGAGTTATAGATTAATATTAATGGAAATTTTACCAAACTTAAATTTAAAAGTCCAACATTTCGGCCCGAGTCGCTATGTGGACAAATTCAATGATGAATTAAAACTATCCATGCAATGTAGAAATACCGCCGTTAAAATAATAGAAAAAGCTCAAGAGAGCGGCTTTAATTCTGCCGGAAAAGATCCTAAAGGAATCGCTGCGGCAGCTATTTATATAGGCTCCAAAATATGTAGTGAAAACCGCACTCAGAAAGAAATAAGTAAGCTTGCGAGAGTCACAGAAGTGACTTTGAGAATGCGGGTTAAGGATTTAATGAAATTCGCTAATATGGTATAACAACTTATTATATTATAAATTCAATTAACTGTTTTTCTTCCTCAAAAAGAGGTAATATTTCTAACAAACCATTTATTTTTGAAAGATATTTATCCATTTTGTTCGAAATTACATCAAGGATAAAATTTATACTCCGGATATAGTAAGTGTCTTCTACAAGTTCCTTATTAAAACCCAACGAATCAAGGGACCTACTAATGTTTGATCTAATCATCTGTATTGGCTCATCGGCTTTTAAAAGGGCTAATCCGTGTAATAGAATCATTAAGGAACTAGTTCTAAAGTCTCTTCTTTTCGACATACTTTCTGCTAACTTGAAGTATTCTAGACCAACTTCTTTAAAAGACTTAATTTCGAGAAGAATAATGACTTTTTTATAATATCTCTTTTTCATGGCAACTCGCTGCTTTAGAAATTCTGTGCGTTCTCTCCTAACGTCCCCCATTTTTTGCCGTAATTTACCATATTTTTGTTCTATCTTGATATTAAACTTTGTTCTTTCCCCCACTTCTTTCCTTGATAATTTCTCCTCTATTGGTTCGCTTTTTTGTTCTTCTGGCATTAGAGATTCTAATAAGGAAATTTCGGGGTCAAAAAGCACTAATTTCTCGATTAAAGATTTAATACATAAATCAATTAGTTCCAAAATATCGTCCTCTAAAGCAAAGAGAAATTGTTTTAGGATTTTTATCTCTGGTAAATCTTCAAAATCAGATTTAAGTTTTTTGTATTTTGCGAGGATATCGTTCAAATTTGTTTTTGCTATTGAAACATTTTTTATCTTAATTAATATGGATGTATTTAATATTAAGCTTAATGCTGCTTGCCTATAGAATTTTTTTTCTAACAACCTTGGAATTGTATCTTTATAATTGCTAGCAGCAACCTCAAATTTTTGATTAGATAAATCTTCTAAAGCTAGTTTCCAGTACTGATTTTTCATCAATTTTCTATTTGCAATTTCTTTCTTTTCCTTTGGGATATTAGTGGCAAGTTCATGAATTTTTTCTTTCGTTAATTCAATTTCAGCAATTTCCCTTTCCAAATCTTCAGGTTCTAGAGTTTTAAGAGATTTACCTAGAACATCATAAAGAAGAGATACCTCTTCATCAAACAACGGTAAATTTTCCATGAACTCTATTGATTCTTGAAGTTTAATGAGATCTCCCAATTTCTCAATATCTAAAATGTACTCCGCCAATGATACTGAAAAGGTTTCTGAAAATGATTTTTCTAGGCTTCCTAATTTGTTTTTCGTTTGAATTAGTATTTTGCGAAAATCTTCGATCTTATTTTCTTTTAAAAATATTAAAAGGATTATTGCTAAGGATACTCCCGCTAAATTAAGTCTTTTTATGTCAATTAACCGATTTACGCTTTCATTGTAGTTGTTGATGGCATTATTATAATCCTTTTTATCCAAATAGATTAAAACATCTTTAAAATAAGCTCTCTTGAATCCTTTCCTTTGTTTTAATAATTTATCTCTATCTTGGCGAGCTTCTCTTGCTTTATTCTGAATAATCGAAAGCCTTTCTTTCGATATTTTTCCTTTAAATGATTCTTCGCCCATCTTAGCATCATTCGCGCTTTTTTCAGCCTCGAGTTTTTCTATTTTTCTATTAAGTTCTGTTTTAAGAAAATTGTTCTCTATCATACCTAAGATAGCATGAGCTAAAGGTAGTTCATCAAGTTTGATATAAATCTCTGTAATTATCTCATATATCTTATCGAAGTTTAGTTTGTGATTATCTAGGTACATTAATGAAATTTCTTTTGCTTTATTAATCAATATTAAGGAAGCATCTATAGCGTTTGTGGTTTCACTATTTTTAATGATTTTTATTGCCTCAGATTTAATTGATTCAACAAATATCTCGCTAACTTCCTTAGATGGTTCATAGAGTAATTGCTCTCTATAAATAGAAATAAAATTTATTAACACATCTTCAGTAATTTCAAAATCGCGTTCTTTAATAATTTCATTCAATTTTTCTATAACAATTTGAAACTTATTCCTAAGATAAATCTTTTTTGCTTTCTTTGATAAATCATAATACATTTTAAAAAATTGGTCGAATTTTTTTCCGATTAATAGGATATCTAAAGCTTTCTTTATCATTTCATTATGAATTTCTTCCCTTCCAACTCTTTTCAAAAATTCTACTTGAACTTTCACGTGTTTAGCGGCTTTAGAATAATCATTTTCCTCTATTAATTGATTAGCTTCTTTAATAATCTGTGTATTAATTTCTTTAAAGATGTCTAACTCATATTCTATGAAACTATTTAAAATATTCACTCCTTTTTCAACATTTTCTTCGATTAGTCTTCTTATAAATTCCCTATTCTCATCTTCTACTTTGGAGCTCATTTCTGTTAGTTTTTTCTTAAGTTTTAAGGAATTCAAACCATTGATCAATATTGTGGCATTACCAAAATCAAGATTATCTAGAAATTGTTTAATTAGGGTTTCTAGATGAGAATCCAAGTTTTGGAGCCTAACATTGTAAGTTTCTGACAGATTTTGTATCTCATCGTAATATAGTTTAGCATGAATTGGTTGTTCATCTCTAAGTTGTATCTTTAATAGACTTATTAGGACTTTTATTAATTTGTTAGCAAATAGGTCCAAATCGTCAAATAATCCTTCTTGTTGATAGACTGATACTGCTCGATATAACTGAGCTCGAGCAGCTAGGAAATTTTTTTCTTTAATTAAAAAATCTGCTGCAGCGATTATTTTTTCAGCTATTTCATGTAGAATAAATAGACTCTGTTCGTGAGGAAGATTGCCTAGAATTTTGAAGGCATTTTCAACTCTGCAGGCTGAAATATAAGAATTAATCGCTAATTTAAACGATTCATCCATTAAGTTACTATCTCTAATTTCTATAGCAGCCCATTGAGCTGCGGCTAAATATTGTTTTGCTGCTTGAGCATATTTTCGCTTATTAAATAATTTGTTTCCTTCTAAAACCATAGATTCAGCGTATAATCTTTTAGAATTCTCCTCTTTTTTTTTGTCTACATTTTGCATAATCTGCGAGGCTTCTAAATGCATATTTACTTTTGAATAAAGAAAAGCAGCTTGTTCGCAAATAATGAAATATTCCTCTTTATCAAATATGTCCGCAATCATCGCAGCTTTTTCAATAGCTTGAGCAGAATAATAAAAATATTCGGGTTTAGATTCCTTTTCAGCTTTTTTAAAATATATATTGGCCAATTGAATATAGATTGGGAACCTCATCCATGCGTTTTCTATGGCTAGTGGGGGTACTCCATTTATTATCGCTAAACATAAGCATTGTAACGCTTGGTGAAATTCTCTAGGTTGAAGATTAACAAATGCCTCTATATCAAGATACTCAAACCACGTCTTTTCTAATAGTTCATTTGTAGATGAGAGGAGAATTCCTTGTTGATCGTAGTACATCAAAATAATAGGGATGTTTCTTTTAATTGATCTAATATCGTGTAAAATAGAATCGAATATTTCTATTTCTTCCTTATTCATTGGATTTATGAAATATATGACCCCATCCACAGTTCCCAGCATTTCTTCAAAATCAAAATCAGTATTAGTAATATTGGTTATTGCATTTATTTCCAAATCGCATATATCCTCTAATGCATTTACTTCTTTATACCATTCTAAATAAGCTCCTTTGTTTTCGCCCTCTTCTCCGAGCGCTCTAAGAGCGTAAAAAGAAATTGCGTCTCCATCTAGCCCAAGTAATAGAATTTTGAAAATGTAGCGCATAAAATTAACTTAAAATAGTTATTTTATAATTAAAACCTAATATAATAATAATAAAACATTTTTCCATATTATATACTTTTTTCGTTTCACACGGAAGACTATTAGAATTATAGAAAAGTTAAAAAAATTTGAAAGTTTTCTTTTATTAAGTTCAAGTAATAACTTAACAAACAGAATAATTAGTAATTAAAATTTGCTAGGGGTTTTCTATGGAGTATATAGATAGAAATTATAACATTTTAAAAGAAAAAATGATACAACAAATGGAAAAATCGCTTAGCTTAGGTCGTAAACTTATAGACACAGAACTAGATGCGGGTTTTTTAAACTTCATAATAAGACCTGTTGTAAAAGCATTTTACGATTATTGGGCCATGCACGATGCTAGGAAGGGAACATTGAAGCAAATAGACCTAACACTTGAAGCGGGAAAACAATTATTGTTAAATGGTAAATCTGAAGATAGTTTTAATAGCATTGTAGAAGAATACTTCCCAAAATATCTAAAAGGTGATCAGGTGACATATCAATGTAGTAAACGTCATAAGAACTACGAAAAGCTAGAAGAAAATACAAAGGAAACGTTTATTAATTATCTTAAAGAAATTAGAGCATTTCTTGGTGTTGAAGAGGATGTTAATGATTACAGTGAACTCGCTAGATTTGCATTTAAGAACAAAGAACAAGCTACTAAGAATTTGATGAAACAATTAGAATTCACAGATAAAAGTATAAGAATCATTGAAGAAGATTCTACTATTCTTTCTTTACCAGCAGGTAAGAAGATTATTATTAAATCGCTAAGAAAAGGATTCGAAGAGACTAAGAAGGAATTTTTAGAGGCGATCGACGACACTTATGATTAATTAAAGTTAATCCATCAAATTAAGAGAAGTTATAATTAAAAAAAATAAAAAAAGATAATAAAAAGATATTTACTAATCAAAGGAGAATTATTTATGAGTCATATACTAAGAAACTATAAAATCGTTGAAGAAAAGATGATTTCTCAAACGGATTTATCCCTTGGCTATGGTGAAAGTCTAATTGATTCGGAGTTAAATGCCGGAGCGTTTAATTTTGTTGTAAAACCAATCGTAAAAGCATTCTATAAGCTTTGGAGCGATAACAACGCTCGTGTAGGGACATTAAAGCAAATTAAAATCGCGCTAGATTCTGCAAAAACGCTAGTTGAAAATGGAGAAATGACCAAAGAAAAATTTGATGAAGTGATAAATAAAAACTTCCAAAATTATTTAGAAAATGACCAAACTGATAAGCAGTGTAAAAAAGATCATAAAGACTATGAAAAATTGAAAGAAATTACTAAAAAGGCGTTTATTTCTCAAGTTGAAGAATGTGCCCTATTTCTGAATATAAAAGAAGATGTAAAAAATTATGACGAATTATCAAGAGTGGCCTTTAAAACAAAAGAAAAAGCTTACGAAGCTCTAAAACGACAATTGGATTTTAATGAAGATGGTATAGCAATAGTGGAGCAAGATGATACTATTCTGAATGTTCCCGCCGGGAAAAATATTATAGTTTCCGTTCTTCGGAAAGGTTTTGAACTTACGAAACAAAAACTGATTGAAGAACTTGATATTATTTTTTATCAAGTCTAAATTTTTTTATCTGCCTTCATTTATATTTAAATACGATTAGTATGATCATAAACTCTATTGATAGAAAACCAAAAATTACCTTACGATTAATATTCGTAAATATTCTAGTTGTTGTTTTTATCATAATGAGTTATATATATGTTTCTGAATCATTTGGTTCATCAATTTCTACGCCATTTATTGGTATTAACGAGTTTTCATTGGTATTTGGAGTATCTTTATTAGTGTTTACTTTTTTCTCAATATTATCCGGTCCTATCCAAGCGTTTATAGCTGGATTTCTAGGCGAACTTCTATTTCAACTCGCTTCTTACAAGACCATTTACTTTGAGTGGTGTCTCGTTGTAGCCATATTCGGTTTAATAGCGGGAATTTACAAATATAAACCCCTAAAATATCAAAAGATTAAGAGCGTTATTTATACTTTTTTGGTTTTAGTTATTGATTCTGTTATTGTCATATTTCTTTTAATTATGTCCCAAGTCTTATTGTATTCCTCTTCTCTACAATTTGAAATATTGATTATTAACTTTGGCTATAAATTTTTCCTGCAAGCTATTTTTTCGGCTGTAATTATAGTACCTATCCTTTTATTTATTTATGACAAGGCTCTAGCATCCGAAGAACGCCATTTATACTATTTACTTCTCACACATCACCCTGTTTCTGCGAGTGACCATACTTTCTATTTTCAGTTTGGAAGGACAAAAATTTATCTATGTTCTAGATGTTCAGGTATGATAATTGGAATAATAATATCTGCTTTCTTAACTTATTTAGTTCAGTTAATACTCAATGTTCAACTTAGCTCTGAATTAGCTTTATTCGTAATAATTATCTTTCCTATTCCTGGATTAATCGATTGGGGTACGCAGAAGCTTCTATTTAGAAAAAGCACTACTGAATCTCGATTGTTTACAGGTTTTATTATTGGAGTTGCTCTTCATTTCATTTCATTTACAGGACAGTATTATTTCATTACACTACTTATAGTTCCTTTCTATTTTAGTATACTAGTAGTTTTAATCTATTTAGGTCAAAAGAAATTGATAAGGGAATTGAACAAGGAATTAACCCATGATCCATCTGAAGAGCTTGATATTGGTAGTTTTTAAAAATTAATTAAGTAGTTTAAATG
>JAUWDN010000053.1 GCA_030608765.1 Promethearchaeota archaeon | reverse complement strand
GGGAAGTGTGGTTACAAAGAATACCAATGAAAACGATATTGTTATAGGAAACCCCGCTAAATTGCTAAAGAAAAAACTTGAGGATTGGAAATAATCAATAAGAGGTCCAGTTTTAATAATTTTTCAAAATTGTATTAGAGAAAATGTGTGAAAAATGAGTTTATTTAATAAAAAAATTTGGATTGATATAGAGGAACCGAAAACGGGAGTAATGTTTAATTCTTTACTAAAGAAGTTTCAAAAGGAAGACGCAGAACTTTTAGTTACTGCTAGAGATTATGATTCAACTTTTCAAATTTTAGACGACTCAGAAGTAAATTATCAGAAAGCGGGGAAACATGGTGGTGAAAAATTAGAAGACAAATTAGAAACTTATATACATCGTTTAACGGAATTATTTCCTCTTGTTATTAAATTTAATCCCGATTATTTCGTTACATTTTCTTCTGTGGAAGGTGCTAGAATCTCATATGGGTTAAAAATTCCTTCTATAGGGTATAACGATGAACCAAGAAATGTTCCAGTGTGTAAATTAATATTTCCGTATTTAGATAAAATAATTATTCCAGCGTGTGTTCCTGAAGAGTGGTACACCAAACTTCACGCCAATCCTGATAAATTAATCAAATATAATGGCATTGATGAAATAGCATGGCTTTCAGAATACGAACCTAATCCTAAAATACTTGACACACACGCTTTAGAAAAAGGAAGATTCGTTATTATTCGAAGTGAACCCAGCTTTGCTAGCTATTTTATTGATAAGCTTAAACCAGAAGAATCATTAATAAGTCAATTTTTTCCACCAATATTTACGAAATTTCCAGATTTCAAGTATTTTTTAATCGTTAGAACAGAAAAACAAGAAGTATTTTTAAAAGAGAAATTAAAAAAATATGATGATAATTCGAATATAATTATTTCGAGATACATGCCGAATATGGTGGATTTATGTTATTACAGTGCTTTAGTAATCAGTGGAGGGGGGACAATAGTTCGTGAATCAAGCCTCTTAAATGTACCAAGTATAGAATATTTTCCAGGAGATACCGCACCACAAGAACATTTTTTAATAGATAATGGTTTCCCCTTAATGCACATTAAAGAGTGTGAAAAAATCGTAGAGAAATCTATTGAGATTATTTCATCAAAACCAAATCCAGAGAGGTTTACCACTTCATTTAAAAAGGAGATAATGAAATTTGAAAATCCAAACGATATTTGCTTTAAATTTGTAAAGAAGAATTTAAAGGACTAATCTTTGTAATTTAAAAATCTTAAATATTCATTCTCTAATCTTTTTCCAACTGTATTCCAACTGTATCTTTTAATATATTTTTGAGCATTTTTCACTAAATTATTTCTTAACTCATCATCCTTAAGAAGAATTTTAATTTGCTCGGCTAATTTTATAGGTACTCTAGGAGGGACGAATAAGGCATTATCTCTTAATATTTCTCTATATACTAAAATTGATGAACATATTACGGGTGTTCCACAGGAAATAGCCTCTAAAGGAGTTAAACCAAATCCTTCCGATGATGAAGAATAAGTAAGAAAAATATCTCCCATAGAATAATAAAATGGAACTTCATCTTCGGGCAAATAACCCATGAAATAAACATCTTTATACACTTCTTTCCAGTATTTGTATTCCTTTTCCATTAAATAATCTGGTTTTCCGCCAATAACTAAATTAAGGTTTGGAATTTCAGTTTTGACGATTTTATAAGCTTCAATAATATGATTTACTCCTTTATAGGGGGTAATTCTTCCGATATACAATAATACAGGGCCTTGAATATTTAATTTATTCTTTAATCTTTGAGCTTCAACAGGATAAGGTTTATACTTCTTTTCAATACCATTATAAATTGTTACAATTTTCTTTTTATCGATTCTTGGAATATAATGCTGGAATTCCCTCTTAACAAAATTAGAGACGGTAGTTATTATTGATGCTCTCTTTGAAACATATTTTATTAACAATTTTTCTATAGGAATTGTTGTAAGTTCTGTTTCAAAAGGTGTGAAATCGTGGATCGTACAAAAGAATTTTTTTCGCTTTGATAAAATAATTGGTAATGCCGCTTTTGCACTGTTTGCATGTATTATATCGAAATTATGGGTTCTTAAGAATTTAATTACTTTATAGTAGAAATGAGGAACCCAAAAAAACCTCTTTCTAATAAGATTAAATTGAATTATATCTGGATCTTCTAAATCTTTATTCCATTTACCAGTAATTAATTTTACATTATGACCTTGTTGTTTTAAGTATTCAAAAAGTGCTCTGACTACTTTAGCCTCTCCATCAGCACTATCAGGAGAAACTGTTAATGAGATTAAACATATTTTTAGCTTTTTCATATGAAATCTAACGATATCTTTATTAAATCTCACATCGTTATGTTAGTTGTTTAAATCCATCTTCAGTTATTAGTATCGTTTCTTCGCTTTGAGCGACGAATTCTCCTTTCTGTTCTGCTAACACATAATGTGCTTGAATTTTTCCTTGCTGAACTAGCTCTTGAAGGCCAAATGCGACTCCTAATCTAAAATCTTTTGCTAACCATCTTTCTGCAAAAGGGAGAGTTTTATAATTCTTATTGATGTGTCCTAATATTTGTTTCGATGTTTTTCTCCGTAATGGTACTCTTCCTGCATAGGGATTCAATTCGTAGATATAAGATGATTTGGTATTGTGAACTGTTCCCTCACCCGTTGATGCAAAGATTTCTATAGCAAAAACCTCTCCCTCCTCCATTATATCACCACCTTGAGTACCTAATTCAGGTAGCTTTTTTTTTCCATGAACAGTCCACCTTTCAATTTGATGTCCACCTAGTTCTTTAATTGGATTGAATTTAAAACCTTTAACTATATCTTCAATCTTTTTACCCAATTCTTTCGTATTGATCTTAGGTTTAGACATCATTTTTGCTGCATCTAAAGCGACTTCGGTTGCTTGAATAATGTTTTCAAGGGCTTCTTCATCATTAAAACTTATAGTAAAAGCAGTATCTACAATATATCCATCAATATGTACGCCTAAATCGATTTTAACAATATCTCCATCTTTAATAGTAAGTTCGTCGTCTTTTATCGGAGATGTGTAGTGAGCAGCAATGTTATTTATACTCACATTAATGGGAAATGCCCATTTTCCGCCTAAGTCGATAATCTTCGTTTCTGCGTTTTCTATTAAGTTGAATACATTTGCTCCAACTTTTACCTGCGGTTTAATAAATGTTTTTACTTCTTGAGCAATGTTTCCCGCTTTAGTCAGAGATTCGATTTTATACTTCTTCTCTTCTTCATCTTTTTCTGCTTCTTCTTGATTAATTTTTTTAGCAGATTGATTTTTTAAATTTTTATTCTCAGTCATTATAATAAGTAATGTAAAAGTTGATAAAAATATTTTTTAAATACATCTATCAAACTTAATAAAATCTAAAATAAGGTAAACATTAATAATTAAATAAAGTTAATTTTAATAGATCATATAAGTTATAAATTAATCACTCATTAGGTTGATTTGTAATTGAGTGAAAATATTTTTAAGTTAATAAAACCTTCGTTAAAAATTAGGGAGGTAGTCATGGTTGTCTGAAAACATTAGTGAGCTCACGGATTTACTAAGAAAATTGTCAGCGGTGAATAGTGATATAGAGGGTTCCGCAATTGTTAGCGTTCAAGGGCTCCCTATTTGTTCCGTTTTAAGCAGAAATGTGAATGATGGCATAGTTTCTGCGATGTCAGCAGCCATACAGAGCGTATCAGAGCGAGCGGTTGAGGAGCTTGATAGGGGGGAACTAAAAAGAATTCTCATTGAGGGTTTAAATGGTATTATGATCCTCTCTAAAGCTGGTGACAACGCTATTTTATGTACATTATGTAGTGCTAATTCTAGTTTAGGTATGGTTTTTCTAAACATCCAGAGCGTTTCTAATAGGATTGCTTCACTTTTAGATTAGGAAACGCAATAATTTTTATTTTCTGAATTCTAAATTTAATTTTATAAAAAGTAAAGAAAAAAAAGGAATTAAATTTGGTTTTGTTTAAATTTTAATCCTATTTTGTCTTTGAATCCCTAGAAGGATGTTTTTCAAGATAGGCTTTAATTACAGCCATCAAACCATTACCAATTCCTCCGCCAATAGCCCCAAATATAGCAGCTAATAGCATTATGAGTATTAAAAATATCCATCCTGAACCACTTCCAAAGATTAACTCTCCGAGTTGATCAAGCATAAGATAGACATTTCTTGTAAAAACTCCTACTATAACATATATTCCCCATGAGAGGGTGACGCCACTAAAACCACTTAAGATCCCGCGTTTTAACGATTTGTTAAGCATTCCTGCAATAATCCCAGGTATTATCACTAACTGCCAAACTGGAATTAGAGTTAGTAACATTGTTAGACATAGCACCACAATTATACTTATGTAGAACTTTTTATTTTCAGTTTCCATTTCATTAGCCTCCAATTGGAAAGAAATATAGTTTAGATTCAATTGAACTAGTAGGAAAGTTGTATACTGTGTTTGAGAAATATTGATAATGGTATTTACCTTGTAAGAAAAGTTGTTCTAATTGATCTGAATAGTGTTTTGAGTTTGAAAGTCCTCGTTGTCCTGATGGAATTACGCTTAAAGAATTATTTAAGTCACTAAAGTCGATAATTAGTCGCTCAGACGCTCCGCCTCTCGCGTACCCCACTCCATCATCAATATTTACCCACGAAGGATTGATCGTAAAACCTTCCCCATCGGCTTCATAAGGACCTTTGCTTAAGAAATCTAACTGAGTAAGAGAGGTGAAGTAAAGTTGATGGAGATCGCCCCACCTCCAAGTTGTTGGATCTTCTGAATTGTAAAAAACTTCTAACCAGTCTATAGTAGCATTTAATGCTTGCATCATTATATCATCTCTTGTTTCATTTTCAGGCGTGGAGATATCATTGAACCAATGAGATGATTCATTTTCTTTCATTAAATACTCTAATACAACAATTCTAGAGCGTATATTAATCCCATATAATGTGGATTCGTCATCAAACGTAAAATCTTGGAAGATATCTCTCCATTTACGATAAATTGTTGGTGCACTTTCTTCCTTGGCCATTATAAAACTCCAACTTTCTAATTCAGTGAGAACATTATTAATTTTCGTGGGAATTGTTGGACTATAATAATCGTGTATAACTTCAATTAACTCCGGAATAAACGCCCTCGCTGCAGTTGAATTCACATCATTTTGAATACTTTTCATAATCTCTACACTTACAGACCCATCAACAGCATCCATAAGAAGTTCATTAATTCTTCTTGCTCTATACCCATCTGCATATTCGTTTTGTAAGAAATATTTTTTGTATTCTGGTCCTGCGATAATTTGATTTGCGGAAGCTAAGTATTTTTGCGAGGGATTAAGAGAATTAGGTAAATCTTCAAAGGGAATATATCCAATCCATTCTCCTTCACCGTTTGAACCGTTATAGGGGAGTGTTCCGTTTCCAAAATGTCCAGGAGGGTTTTTAGAATCGTCTCTGATCGGCACTTTACCTGTTGGTCTAATTGCAATATTTCCATCTACATCTGCGTATACAATATTTTGAGCAAGAAGAGTCCAATATTTTGATCCTTCGTCAAATTCTGCCCTATTATTTGCTCGATCAAACCCATTACCAGCAAGGATATTGAAAAAATAACCGTTAGCAGTCCATTTTGGCGCCAAAACAATGTCTCCAATAGATGATGTCAGACCGTAATTAATAAAATCATTGAATACCGGCCCATGAACAGTATAGTTAACTACGAACTTAATTGATTCTTGATCTTTAACTTTTATGGTATAAGTTTTTTGTGTATAAGCTGTAGATACCCCGTCGTATATGTAGCTATTTGGTCCATCCTTATTATAATAATACCAATCTATAACATCATATCCTGTGTTAGTGAACCCCCAACCAACCCTTTCATTATGACCTACGGCAACACCGGGCATTCCAGGGATTATAAAACCATAAACATGAAATCCGGTATCTTCAGCTTTTAAATGTTGTTCATACCATACTCCTGGCATCAACCAAGCAAGATGCATATCGTTACAGAGGATTGGTGCCCCTGTATTGCTCAAAGTGCCATTGACAACCCAATTATTTGACCCGATTATTTGCTCGTTTTGGTTCTCCATTAAAGTTTTCTCTGAATCAATTTCTTGAATTTTTTCTAAAAAGTTTGAGATTTCTGATTTTAAAGCAGCATTAGGTTTCAAATCAATTCCCGCTTTCATAGGGCTCTCGGGGTAATCTCCGTAATCGGGAACTATTGGGATTTGATAAGGTAAAGGCTCTCCAAAAAGCTCGTTATAATATGTGTGATTCAAGGATTGCAAAGTAACATATCTTTCTAAATCACGACTATTCCAAGACATTTGCCTTGCCATTTCCTGGACTAAACATAACGTGTCGACAGTCGTCCATTTGGTAGGGTTGAAATCCATTAAATGGTATTCTAATGGTTTGAAATCGTTATTGGATTCAATATAGTAATTTATTCCATCAACATACTTTTCAAATGAACTGAAAAACTCAAGAGTTCCATTATTATACATCTCCCTTAATAATTCATCAGTTTTAATAGCTGAATCCTCCATACCCCTCGCAAGCATGATTTTATCATTGGCTATCATGCTCTCTCCTAAAATTTCTGACATTCTTCCTCGCACTTGACGACGCCACATATCCATTTGGAATAATCTATCCTGAGCATGACAATACCCTTGTGCAAAAAAGAGATCTTCTTCGTATTCGGCAAAAATATGAGGTATACCCCAATCATCACGAATAACAGTAACTTCCCCTCTTAATTCAGGTATATTTAACCTTTCTGCTTCCGGAACCTCTCCCGGAACTCTCCACACCCCGTTTCCAGGAAATAAGAGGTTACCCAAGGGGGGCATTCCCATTAATGGCAACGAAAAGATAGTCATAACGATAATCGCAAGCGGTGCAAAAATAGATAATTTT
>JAUWDN010000250.1 GCA_030608765.1 Promethearchaeota archaeon | reverse complement strand
CAAAGATTAATCCATCAGGACCTGCACATAAATGTTTTCTGAAGGCTTAATTCGCTCGAAAACACTTTTTTCTTTAATCAAAAATAAACCAAGAATCACTTCTTCCATGATAGATAATCATTTAAATAAATAAACGAATTTAAAAAAAAAGATTTTGGATAAAATTAATATACATAAAAAGAAAATTTCCGATAGTTAGAGTTAGTATCAAAGAAATTAAATTTGTTCACTTATTACTTCTCTAATTTTATCGTGTGTTAAAATTTTTGGTATATTATTTTCTTGTGGCTCTTTTACAATATGATCATCGCTAGAAATATAAATATCTTTCATCAATTCTTTCTTGTTTTTTAGCTCGTCAGATATAACTTTAGTAGTAATTCCCTGGCTATAAAACATCGAAAGACCACCTAGAACACCCTGTTTTACAAGTCTTCCCAGACACGAAAGCATCCAATTAAATTTACCAAAAGGATTTAAATATTCTTTTGCTCTTCTTATTAACCATCCTTTTAGATAAAAAGCGGCATAAGCTTCAGCTACAAGGCGATACATTTCTTTTGAAGTCAATTCTGGGGTTCCCATCATTGGATGGAACAAATCGTAAAATTTATAATTATTTGTCGTTACCATTCCTTTCTCTTTCATCTCATCATAAAACTCCGTCCCCGGAAAAGCTGTAATCGGCGTAAATTGAACACAATCTAAGTCGAGATCGATTGTATTCTGGATATTTTGCCGAACCATACGTTTAGTTTCCCCTGGAAATCCAATTATAACCCCTCCAAAGATGGATATGCCTTTATCTCGTAAACTTTTTACGACTATTTTAACCATAGCAGGTGTTGTGTTTTTCTTATTCATCGCGTCTAAACTCTGTTGATGGACTGATTCAATTCCTAGAAAAACTTGTCTAAAATTTGCTTGATATAATTTTTCAATTAAATCTGGGTTTCTATACAAAGTGTCAACACGCGATTGGCAAGAAAAGTGCATTTTATCATGAATTCCCGACTTTATAATGGTGTCTAATATTTTATTGGTCCGCTTTACATTAATAGTGAAATTATCCTCACAGAAAAAAATAAAGTCTGGTTTTTCTCGTTTATTTACATCATACACTTCGCGCATAATTCTTGAAATTGATTTTGTTCTGTAAGTAATGGGCTGGTTTGGATTTCTCCACATCTTAATAATGCAACAAAACTTACAATTATGTGGACAACCTCGAGAAGTCTCTACTTGACGAGTAGTTGTGCCTAAGTAAGTATAAAGTTTTCCTTTTAACAAATCCCTCCTAGGCATTGGAAAGTTATCCAAGTTACGTTCTAAATGGCGGTCAGCATTGTGTATAATCTTACCATCTTTATTTAGATAGGAGATTCCATCGATATCTTCGATTGAAACATTGTTTTTATTGCCATCGATATAATCAATGAGTTCTTTAAATGTATTTTCACCTTCACCACGAACTGTAAAATCTACATACTCGTGCTTAGCTACAAACTCTGGGACCAATGTAGGATGGTACCCACCTATAATAGTGGTGCATCCTTGCTCCTTAGCCATCTCTGCAATCTCTAAGGCAGAATAAATCTGAGGCGTCATGCTTGTAATAGCTACTACATCATATTGATTCAATTCGCTACGGAATTTTTTTTCGTGATATTTATCTACCTTAAAATCAAACAATTTTGCGTCGTGTTCGGGGACCATAGCAGCTATCGTGATTAAACTTAGAGGCGCACCTGTAATAACAGCATCCATCCCCGATTGCAAACGAGCAGGATTAATATATAAAATCTTCATTTTTATTCACATGTTTTTCCCAATTATCAAGCTTAACCGTTTTGATGTGAACCATAGTTGATTCAAACTAACTTGGAAGAAGAGGTTAAGCCAAATTCAGTTAGTTAATGTTTAAAAATTCATAATCACTTTTAAACTTGTTGAATCTACATAGTATTTGTTTGATCAATATAGCTCCTAATTCCTACTAACTTATATATTAAAGAGAAGATAACAATAAAAACCAATTTATTTATGAAATTGACCTTGTGTTTTTAGATGGTTTAGCTAGATTCAGATTACAAAAATCTTAACCCCCTCTGAATTAAAAATAAACAATTTCAAATATCCTATAACATGCAAAATGAAGTTTCTGGATATTTTAACCAACCTTTCTTAAAAAAGAACAGAGTATTCTTTCGACAATACCAATATAATATTATTAATAAGTGCATAGGAAGAAATTCTTTAATAGTTTTACCAACTGGCTTGGGAAAGACAATTATAGGGATTTTACTCATAGGTAAAACTCTAGAAAAATATCCAGAATCCAAGATCATTATTCTTGCTCCCACCCGACCTTTAGTTTCGCAACATAAAGCTTCATGTGAGGACTTTTTAAATATTGATTCTAATTTAATTACTTCATTTACAGGAAAGATTTCGCCAGAAAAGAGAATTTTACTTTTCAACAATTCTAAAATTATTGTATCGACACCTCAAGTAATAAAAAACGATGTAGAAAGGGGTCGTTATGATTTGAAGCATGTTTCTCTAATAATCTTCGACGAAGCACACAGAACGAGAGGTAATTACGCCTATTGTTTTATTTCAGATGAATATCTTAATACTTGTAAAGACCCACTTGTTTTAGGGCTAACTGCATCTCCCGGAAAAAGTTATTTTCACATTCAACAATTGTGCAATAATTTGTTTATTGAGAATGTTATATTTAAAACCTACGAAGATAAAGACGTAAAACAGTATATTTACGATATTGACACGTATTTAGAATTTGTCGATTTGCCAATTAAAGTTTTAGAGTTAAGTGCGATTTGGTATAACTTATTTGAGAAATTTCTAAAATTTTTTATAGAAAAAAAATTAATTCCACCCAATAAACGTTATTACTCTAAGTTGGATTTCTTAGGAATATCGCGAGATTTAACGCTCTCTCTAAGGTATAAGAACGGTTATTTACCCGAGTTATCAGAAGAAGAATACCAAAAAGCTCTTTATTTTCAATCTCCACGAATCATAGATTTAGTAAAAGAGAATTCGCTCAATATCGAATCGATTTATTCTTACAGTTCAAGCTGTATTTCTTTACTACATGGGAAAGATTTGCTAGAATCTCAAAATATCTCGTTATTTGAAACTTTTTTAGAAAAAATAGAATATAAATCTGGCCATGACATTCTTTCAGCTAAGAGAATTATTAATTCCGAACACTATAAGTTCATTAAAAACATTTTTGAGCATGACAACCGTGATAATTACTTACATTCTAAAATTGAAAAGTTATTTTCAATTATAACTGAAGAAATCGAAGAATTTC
>JAUWDN010000105.1 GCA_030608765.1 Promethearchaeota archaeon | reverse complement strand
CCCTATTAGAGAATCAATAACATAACATCTCATTATTCTAAACACTTGCCGTACTAAAATTTCTCAAATAATAATAATAATAATTTCTTACATAATAATAGTAATGCTTGAACTAAATATTTCTGAGTTAAAATTAAACTCCCCTTTAATTTTAGCTTCTGGCATTTTAGGAGTTTCTTATTCTACAATGAAAAGGTTAGTTGACGCGGGATTAGGTGCTATAACCACTAAATCTATAGGCCCAAAACCAAGAAAGGGATATAAGAATCCTTCAATCGTTGAAGTCTACCCCGGCACATTTTTGAATAGTGTAGGACTGGGAAATCCAGGTATAGATAACTTCATGACAGAAATTAAAGAAATAAAGAAATTTAAGTTTCCGTTAATTGTAAGTGTTTTTGGAGACACTATTGAATCTTACATAAAGGTTGCATTAAAAGCAGAACAAGCAGGCGCTGATGCTATAGAAATAAATATTTCATGTCCTCATGCCGAGGTTTCTAGCATAGGTATTGATAAAACTCTCACTTTTTCTATTGTTAAATCAATAAAAGAGGATCTTAAGGTACCACTATTTGTTAAATTAAATCCCAATGTGACTAACTTAGGAGAGATCGCCTTAGCTGCTCAGAAAGGGGGTGCTGATGCAGTAGTAGCTATTAATACTCTTGCTGCTATGAAAGTAGATATTAATACAAAAAGACCGATTTTGTCACATGGAAGTGGAGGACTTTCAGGAAAAGCTATACATCCAATTGCTGTAAAAATGGTTTACGATTTATACAAAATATTAGAAATTCCTATAATCGGCTGTGGAGGAGCCTCAAATTGGCAAGATGTTATAGAGTTTATCCTAGTAGGGGCTACTGCTGTTCAAATCGGGACAGTTTTACATCAAGGCTTAGATGTTATTACTGATATTATTAACGGGTTAAAGAATTTTCTAATGGATAACGAATACAGCTCAATTTCCGAGTTAAAAGGATTGGCACATGAATTTAAAACTCAGGAGGTTCCCGATTTTGACTAAAAATATGATTGAAACGGTGAAGATTAAAGCAATCATAGACGAGTGTAATGGGGTAAAAACATTTGTATTTGAGAGAAACGATACAAGCGTTCCTAAACCTGGACAATTCGTAATGATATGGATACCAGGCGTTGATGAAGTTCCAATGTCGGTATCTTCCTACAAAGAAAACGGGGATTGGGCGATCACAGTTAAAAATGTGGGAGAATGTACTAATTCAATTCACGAGCTAAAGATTGGGGATTATATTGGAGTACGAGGACCATTAGGTAATTTTTTTAAAATTCCTCAAGAAGCAAACAAAATTATATTTTTAATTGGAGGCGGTATAGGAATGGCTCCACTAAGATTTTTAGCCTCTGAACTCATCAAATTGGGATATAAATTTAAAATAATTGAAGGTGCGAAAGTAGAAAACGAAATACTATTTGAAAATGAGTTTCTTGAATACCGCCAGGAGGATATAGAATTTCATTTTTGTACTGATGATGGTAGTTATGGCGAAAAAGGCTTCGCAACAGAGTTATTCGATCAATTAATTGAAAATTTAAATGTAGACGATTTAAAAAACAGTGTTGTTTTCACATGTGGTCCAGAAATAATGATGGGGAAAATCCTCCAAATTTGTAAAGAGAAAAAAGTTGAAATGTACGCGAGCCTTGAAAGAATTATGAGGTGTGGATGTGGATTATGTGGGTTGTGTGTTTTAGATCCTATTGGATTATTAGTTTGTAATGATGGACCCATTTTTAGTTTACAATCTTTAGTAGAAATGAAAGATTTTGGGAATTATAAGAGAGATTTTGCTGGAAAGAAAAACTCAATATAAAAAAAACTATTTATGAAATCAAAAAGAAAAGCATTTTTTTCGCTCTTTTCATAATATATTATAGAATGAATGAGTTAACAAATTCGGAAACAGTCAAAAAGATTTCAAGAGAAATTATTGACTATTTAATGATTCATCCCAACATTCCCCGGCAGAAAATCACGAACTTAAAAGGGAAATTTGGAAAGAAGTATAATTATTATAAAGTTATAAAGAACGCTCAAATCTTACATTATGCTACTGAAGAGGAATTAGATGTTATTATACAACTCTTAAAGAGAAGAATAACGAGAACTATTTCAGGCGTTTCCATCATTGCAATAATGACAAAACCCCTTCCTTGCCCTGGAAATTGTGTTTACTGTCCAGGACAAGACTCCCAACCTGATCAAAAAGTAGCTCAATCGTATACCGGTCATGAACCGGCTGCGATGAGATCTATCCATAATAATTATGATCCTTATGAGCAAGTACAGAGTAGGATTAGAGATTTAGAGGCTATTGGTCATATTGTTGATAAAATCGAGTTAATCTGCATGGGAGGCACGCTCCTCTCCGCACCTATTGATTATCAAGAAAACTTCATCAAAGGAGCATACGAAGGGGTCGTAGAGAGGAGGGCTGATAATTTAAAGGAAGTAAAACGATTTGCTGAAGAATCAAAAAGAAGATTAATAGGATTGACAATTGAAACTCGACCTGATTATTGCACAGAGCCATATGTAGACATGATGCTTAATTATGGAGCTACACGGGTGGAAATTGGAATTCAAACCGTATTAGATGATATTTATAGAAAAGTAAATAGAGGTCATACAACCCAAGACAGCATCAATGCTATAAGGATTGCAAAAGACGCTGGTTTAAAAATAAATGCTCATATGATGCCTAATTTACCCGGTTCTAACTACTCTAAAGATTTAAAAATGTTTGAGGTCCTATTTTCTTCTCCAGATTATCGCCCAGATATGTTAAAAATTTACCCTTGCGTAGTAATTAAAGGAACTATATTATACGATTGGTGGAAAGAAGGCGAATTTACACCATATTCATTAGATGAATTGATTGATTTATTATCAAATGTAAAACAAAATATTCCTTCTTATGTGAGAATACAGAGAATTATGAGAGATATACCTGCGTTTTTAATTGAAGCAGGATGCAAAAAGAGTAATTTAAGACAATTAGTACACAAAAGATTAGAAGAACTTAATTTCAAATGTAATTGCATAAGATGTCGAGAATATGGAATTGCTAAAAAATCTAAACTTATTGATGAAAATATATTTGAGGATATTAAATTATATCGTCACGATTATGAAGCTTCTAATGGACAAGAAACATTTTTATCTTACGAAAATAAAAAGGAAGATTATCTTGTAGCATACTTGAGATTAAGAAAACCTTCAGAATATGCTCATAGATCCGAGTTGAATGATGGAAAAACAATGATAGTAAGGGAAGTCAAAGTCGTAGGCGAATTAGTTCCTAAAGATAAAAAACCACTTAGGAATACACAACTTCAACATCGCGGATTTGGTAAACTATTGATGAAAAATGCTGAAATAATTGCTCTTGAAGATTTCGACTCCAAAAAATTAGCTGTAATAAGTGGTATAGGTGTGAGGGACTGGTTTTATAAGCTTGGTTATACTCTTGATGGATATTATGTCTCAAAAACCTTAAATGATTAATTTTTTCTATTACTAAGAAATAATGAATAGAATTGTTATCATAAAGAATTATGTTTCGTTTTATAATGCCCCTTATTCGGTTTATTTTAATAAGCATTAAAGATTTATACAAAAAAAATTAAATCTAATTAAATCTATCAAGTTAGCACCTTAAATATTTGTGATCCACATTGGTAAGAAAATCGTTAGAAGAACTTGTTCGAGAAATTCCTCATCTTTCCTTAATAGTGCCTTTATCTTATACTAAAGTACTTAAGGAGACCGCTGGAAAACCCATGATTATTAGACAAGCATTGGGTTTAAAGTATACTTTAGAGAATCTACCTATTATTATTAGGCCTGATGAGTTAATCGTTGGAACATTTGATAAGGATATTCCCGTCGCAATACCTAGAATGGAAGGAAGTGGGTTTAGAATTTTAAAAGAACTAAACGGCCTTCCGTATAGAGATCTAAATCCTATTAAAGTTAATGACGAAGATATAAAAAAACTAAAAGAAACAATAGCTCCATTTTATGAAAACTTTAAAATTGATACTTACGCAAGAGAAATTGCAGATGAAAGTGTATTCGAAACTTCCTTTAGTGGATGTGCATATGTTGCAACTGAAATAGGAGGGATTGCCCATGTTGTTGTCGATTATCCCAGACTGATTTCTATGGGTTTAAAGGCATACATCGATTTATCTCGAGAGAAATTAGCTAATTACGCGCAGCTAGAGATAAGAGACAAAAAAGTTAATGAAAAAATAGCTTTTTATGAAGCGATGATAATAATTTGTAAAGCACTGATTAGTTATTCTCATCAATATTCAGAACATGCAAAAACTCTTTCTGAAAGCGTGAACAACGAAGAAAGAAAGAGTGAATTAAAAAAAATCGCTGAAACATGTAATAAAATCCCAGAAAACCCACCAAAGAATCTCCAAGAAGCGATCCAATTTATTTGGTTTATTCACATGGCGCTTCATTTAGAAAATTTCGAACACGGAATTTCTTTTGGACGAATTGATCAATATTTGATAAAATTCTACGATGGGAAAGAAGCGTTTGCTGTAAAATTGATTAAAAATTTGCTGCTAAAAACCAACGAAGTTATTGCATTATACGATGGTATTGCTACTCAATATTTTGGAGGTATGGCTACCACCCAAAATGTCCTAATTGGGGGGATTGATAAAAACGGTAAAGATTCCACAAATGATCTTACCTACCTTTTTCTCGATGCATTAGATCAAGCAATTGTTCCAAGTCCAAACTTGGTAGTTAGATTAAATAGAGAAACTCCTACTAATATTATTAAAAAAATAGCAGATATTTTAGCAAAAGGTAAAAATGTTATAGGATTATACAACGATGAATTAGTTGTACAAAGTTTACAAAATTGCGGCATACCATTGGAGGAAGCGCGCGATTACGGAATAGTCGGTTGTGTTGGATTATCTACGTCGGGAACTTCTTACGATAACACTGGAGCAGTTTTTTTAAACTTACCAAAAGCTTTAGAACTTGCTTTAGGAACAGATAAATCAATTGTTAGTAAATATATTGATAACAATCTCGATTTTAATGCGTTCAAATCAATAGAGGATATTTTAGATGTTTTTGAAATTAAACTTAAAGCCTTGATGAAAATGGCAGCTACAGCAGCTAATGCTTACCAGCAAGCACACAAGATTTTAAAACCGACCCCATTGATGTCACTTTGTATTAAAGGAAGTTTTGAGAAAGGAACTGATGTGAATGAAGGCTCAGCTAAATACAATTTTTCAGGTATTCATGTTACAGGCTTTTCAGACGTTGTAGATTCAATAGCTGCTATAGATTGGGCTATTTTTAAGGAAAAGAAAATAGAAATGGAAATTTTAATCAATGCTTTAAAAAATAATTTCAGAGGGAGTAAGGATATCCAGAGCTATCTTATATATAAGTGCCCGAAATATGGAAGCGATGATGATAACGCAGATATTTACGCTAAAAAAACTATTGAAATACTTGCTCAATCTGTAAAGGGGTT
>JAUWDN010000047.1 GCA_030608765.1 Promethearchaeota archaeon | reverse complement strand
GAATTAAGAAAATGTTTAAAGATACCTACTTTCAGTAATTGATTTATATCTTTTATTTCCCAATTAACTGTGAAATCTACTAGTGTTTTAATATCAAATACGATTTTTGGATTCTTTTCTGAGAAGTTCCTAAGAATCGTCTCTCTCTCGATCTTATCTAAAAGGGGGATTTTTATAAAGAGATCAAAGACTTCAAAAATTGATCTTGAATTTATTTCGATCTCTTTAATATTGTTGTGAATCCAGATTAAGATTAGCCCATTTTTTAATATTTCCTTCTTATTTTTAAAAGATATTATAAAATGCTCTAAAAAATTCCTTTCTTTTAATTTAATATTAGAAAAATTCTCTTGATTAATCAATATTATTCCTTTTATTCTACTTTCTTCCGTTTTATGTTCGGTTACTTGAGAAATCTTGCTATTTTTATTCATTTCTTCCTTGTTGATATTTTGAGTCTGTATTAAACTTTCTAAAATAGATGTAAAGTTGTTAATAAACTCCTCAGGCGCCTTAATGACTTCCTCTTGATTTAATTCATAAAAATTTAGATAATAATTTTTAGAAATTAGTTTTAAATAATCATCAATATCCGTTCCAGACTTAATATTGATTAAAATGGCACCTTTTGGCTGGATAAATTTATTATAACTCTGAACGATCGATTCCTCGTGGTTGGTTAACATAATTTTCAAATAATTAATAATATCATTATACTTATCTCGATAAAAAATGTCCTCTCTATCAATGTCAATTTCATTTGGTGTAACTAACCGATAGTATTTAGAAAATTCTATTGCGTTATCTATATCTTCCATAGAGCATATCATCTATCTGTTATTTATTTTTTTTAAACATTATTTTCATGGCAATTATCACATATATATTTAGCGATAGATTAACCGCCGACAAAAATACATACATTTAAATATCGTAATTTAAACTATCAACCTCTTAATTATTTAATTCAGTACGCAATAGAATATAAAGCAAAAAGAGTCGATGAGTTTTTAATATTATATTTGAAATTAAAAAAAAAGATTAAATTAAATAAGATTTATTTCTTCCCTTCTATGCCATGCATGCAGAAAAATCCACCCTCTAACTCATATTTAGGGAATAATCCACATCCAAAGCAACTACAACCATAATCTTTAACTTCGGACATTGGTTTTTCAGTTTTTCCACGTGAACAAAAAAGGGCATGTGGCTCAAATTCGTTTAATTGATTTGGTTTGAACGAAGGACAAGGACCACAGAATTTACGACATTCGCTCATACTTTCTTCATCATCAGGAACTGGTTTTGGCATTTTTTTTTCCAATTTTCAATTTTTAATATTACATTATAATATTGTAATTACGATCAAAATGGCTAATATAACTATTAAAGTTAATATTTATAGATTATTAATTTAAGAGGATAGAGTATTTTATTTGAGTAATTGATTCAAATAGGCTTTATACATTAGCTCATTTTAAAAGACAAAATTTCATTAAGAATTTCTAAATTTTGCTGTAATTCTTCCCTAAACAAATGATAATAGGTGAATTTCTGTTTTTTATATCCATGTATTAAACCAGCTGCTACTAGTTTTCTTAAATGATGAGATATTGTAGATTGTGATTTATTTAGTATCGCTTCTAATTCACATACACATCTATCTTGCTTTCTTAAAGCATTGATGATGATCAGACGCTCTTTAGATGAAATCGCCAATGTAAATCTCTCACTAACATCTATTTTTTTATTATCTTTTAAATTTTTACCCAATTTTAGTAAATCCTCAAAAAAATTATTTGAGTTTGAGCAATCTTTACAATTGCATAACATTACTTTAATTTGAGATTCACGTTTTTCTTTCATAAATAAAACACTTTGTATTTCTTATATTTTTAACCGCTTATAATTATAACTAATAAATCGATAAATATAAATCTATAGCATTTAAACCGCTTTTTTTAATTCAAATCGACAACCTTAAATTTGAAGTTTGATAATAGATCTCAAGTTCTCACTATAAATATTTGATATTAATGGTAGAAGAAGATTTAGAAAATAGGGTTATTGAAAGGCTAAGTGATTCAGAAGATGAAAAACAAGTCTCAAGGAAAATTAATTATTTTGAAAAATTTCTCCCTATTTGGGTAGTCTTATGTATTTTATTAGGTATTATTCTTTCCCAGTTTGTTCCGGAAATAAGTGAAACGATAAATTCGTTGCAAATAGGAGGAATCTCCATCCCAATCGGAATTTGCTTATTTCTAATGATGTATCCCGCCATGTTGAATTTACAAGCCTCAGAATTGAAGAAATTAGGTAAAAAACCGAAACCCATAATTTTAACCCTTGTATCTAACTGGCTTATTGCCCCCTTTGTAGGTTTGGCGATGGTTAATATATTTTTACCCGGGAATACCCCCGAAATAGAGCAATTGAAGGTTGCGATAATTCTCCTCTCAAGCTCGCCATGTACAGCTATGGTATTAGTATGGGGCTGGATGGCAAAAGGAAATCAAGAACAGAACGTTGTTAACACGAGTTTAAACACAATAACTATTATTTTCTTATATGTTGGTATGGTTTCTTTACTGACAGGTATTCAAAATATCCCAATCAATTCATGGTTATTACTAATCTCTCTGGTTTTCTTTATAGGAATACCTTTGTTTCTTGGAATCATAAGCAAAAAACTTATAATCTCTTCAAAAGGTATATCCTGGTTTAATGATAAATATAAACCTTTCGTTGGTAAAATTTCAATCGTAGCGTTATTGACAACATTAGTAGTTCTATTTTCATTAAACGGTGATGTACTAATACATAATCCCAATCTTTTATTGTTAGTCTCAATTCCTCTCTTGGTGGGTTTTGTAATTGTGGTTGCTTATAATGTTTTAATTACAAAAATCTTCAAAATGAGGTACAGGGAAGCAATTATTACTGTAATCATAGGTTCTTCAAGTCATTTTGAAATAGCGATCGCTACCGCTATAGCTATGTATGGGATCGGTTCTATGGCAGCGTTGGGAACAACAATGGGGTTATTCTGGGAGGTTCCCGTGATGCTAGCAATAGTATATTTAGGAAAATACCTCGGAAAGCGAGGTTTTTGGAAATCTGAATCATCTTCAAAATAAACTTATAAAAAAAAAAAGGTTGATAATAATGGCAGTAGTATACATGCGAAAATTAGAGCAAGAACCGGATACTTACGACTCTAAATTTACAGCACTTACTAAAGGAGTAAATATGGAAATTAGACAATGGATACTTGATAAGATTGGTAATTCGAAATCTGTCTTAGAGTTAGGATGTGGAACTGGAAGCCTCGCGGCCCAAATAGCACTTAAACAAAACAATGTTCTAGCTATAGATATAAACTTTCAAATGATCAATTTTGCAATGCAGAACTACCCTTCTGATTTAAAAGAAGGTACGCTTGAATATCAAACTGGTTCGTTTACTAACATGCCTGTTGAAGCTAATTCCCAAGATCTAATCGTCAGTACTTTTATGTTATCTGAACTTCGCCCTTTTGAGCAACAAATTTTCCTTAGGAACGCGTGGAAAGTATTAAAACCGAATGGTCGTTTAATATTGGCTGCTGAATTTGTACCTCATGGTTTCTGGAAATTAATTTTTAAGATAAAAAGGTGGAGATATAAGAAAAAACTTAGACGTCTCAAATTACGAAGCACATTTCTCTTAAAATGGTTCTTCAGATATATTGAACCAATTGGATTCAAAATCAATGCAAAGAAAGATTGGAAACACGGAACTATTCAAGCCCTCGAGCTAATTAAGGTCGAGGAAAAAGAAACTAACGAACCGGGATATTATCAACCTAAACCAAAACGATTCAAAGGTATGGTTTCGCAGTTAAGAATATACCGCTGCATTTATACCGGACAAGTTGATCTTGTTCCAATCGATCCAGGTCTTTACAAATCAGGGAATCCCAATAAAACCTCGCCTATAATTGTTACCGCCAACTATGAATTTACATATATTAAAGTAATGAGAGATTTAAAAGGTCTTGATGCTTGGGTTCTATGTGTTGATTCTAACGGGATTAATGTGTGGTGTGCTGCAAGGGGAAACGACTTTGGGAATAATCAATTAATAGAAGCTGTGGAAGCTACTGGATTAAAAAAAATGACAGAAAAGAAAACATTAATTCTCCCGCAACTATCTGCGGGAGGTGTAGCTACCCCAGAATTGAAAAAAAATTCTAAGAATTTCCCTTTTCGAGTGGTATTCGGACCAGTGTGGTCTAAAGACTTACCCGAATTTATTAAACATAGGCCTGCTCGAAAACCGGACAGTATGAAGCTTGCTAAATTTACGTTAAAACATCGTTTTCGAGGATTTATTACTCATACGACCTTTCTTCTCAGAAAAATATTTATTTTGCCATTATTTGGACTTTTCTTGATTCTTTTTGTTCTAAATATGATTGGGTTGTTCGATAAATTATGGTGGGCTGGGGAACTCTTACTTTGGATAATAATCTCAAATTTTTTAATTACATTTTTATTTCCCATGTTAAAATTTACTCGGAGATTCATATATAAAGGGATTTTCTTTGGAATTTTGAATAGTGTTGTTCTGGGAGCTTTAACTTATATGTTGCATAACTCGATAGCCTTCCCATTATGGAACATAAGTTTTTTCTTTTGGATTTCATTTTTCTCGACAATGTCATTAAGTGGCTACACGATGGCTACGAGTCCTAGTGAAATTCAGGAGGAGTATCCAATCTTTAGTATCATAAATAAAATTTTATTAACAATCAGTCTGATTTCAATAACGATTGGAATTATTTTACTGTAATAATTAATAATATAAAAAAATAAAAGGAAATTGAAATATAAAAGGTATGTATAATGACAGAATCGGAATTTAAAGTTAGTTTGGATAAGTTATCTATAAAGGATTTTAAAATCTTCATAAACGAAAATTTGTGCAATGGTTGCGGATTATGTGGAGAAGTGTGCCCATTTGGACTTCCTCAACCTCTCGACACGGGAAAGTACGATATTAAAAATCCTAAGCTTTGTACTGAGTGCAGTGCCTGCAAACGGAATTGTCCTGTAAATGCAATCATTATGAATGAAAAGAAGGGGTGTGGTTGCCTTTGGAACGCGAGAGCAAACGCTAAAAATTCCAAATCAGGGAATAAAGATATAAATAGTTGTGCCTGTGGCCCTGAAGAGAGTAGCGAGTCAAATTCAAGTTGTTGTGGCTAATCAAATTGTTAAGCTAACAAATAAATCAAAATTTAATATAAACTAAAATTGAAAAAGGTGTAATTCATGGAAAAAGAAGATGTGAAAATACCCGTTAGAGATATTCAAAAATCAACAATTAAATTAAATAACGAATGCTGTGATTCATCAACTTCTTGTTGTGGGGGTTCAGTTTCATCGGAAATATCTGAAATCGACGACAAAGAACTATCAGAAATAGAATTGAGAGATGCAAATAAACTTTACGTAGATGTATTTGTTCCTTTAAATGCATGTGAATGCGTTTGGTCTCAATTTATGAATCTTGTATTCTCAACGCTTGCTCCTTATATGAAATATATTAAGTTTGAAACTAAAAACTTAGATTCTGAGGAAGCTCGCAAGCTTAACTTAACGGGAAATTGCGTAATAATTGATGGCAAAAAGAAATTTATAACCTCATTTGCCTTAAAAAAGGAATTACCTGAACTTCTAAAAGAAAAAGGTTTATTATAAAATTCAAATATTCATTTTTTCTCTTTATTAAGGGGTGATAATAAATTAAAAAAATTAAATTAACAATTTTTGGACCCGAAAAGGAACTCGCGAATGGGATTGATTACGAGATATCAATAAAGGACGACGGAACGATTATCGAGGCATTGGCTACGGTCGATAAAGAATTATTTGAAAATCCAGAAAAATCACTATTTCCCATGTATAAAGGTTTAATTCAAAGCTATCTACAGCTAATCTGGGATCCACAGAAAAATGCAATATACGAAGATTGCGCTACCAATGCTTACGGACCTAACAAAGAATTTATGCCACTTCAAGACGATACCAGCTTTAATCTCTATCCTGATAGCGATATAACTTTAATTGTTCACGCTGACTGATGAGCTGATAATATGAGAGAACGACTTGATTTTGGAACGTTCAAGAGAGTAATCATGAAGAAATACGGAAAAGAACACGAAACTTTTGCTCATTATTTTAAGAAAAAATAAACTGAAAAGCAGGAATGAGACCTTTCAACAAATCATAGTGAAAGGTTGACAAAGGGAATGCTTCCCTTATGCTTTATGCTACTAATATTGGATTTTTAAAAGGAGTTTTTTATATTAGTTTAAACGCTTTTTACTTTTTTCTCTTTTCATTAATTTTGAGATGATAAGTGTGAATTTAATTGACAAAGTTTATATATATGTTCATCAAAAGTAGTAGTAGTTAATTTTAATTTGACAAAAAAAAAACACACATTAACTAAAACAAAGTGATTAAAACAATGGAAAAAAATATGAAAAGGATTATTGCTATCGTGCTAGTTGCTGTCATCGTTGTAGGAGGCGGAATTGGATTATATATCTTTCTCTTAGCACCAGGTGCTGGAGATTATGTCTGGACTGCTAAAGATGCTCCTGGGGCCCCATCTGGAACTCCTGCTTCTCGAATAATTAAGGTTGGAGCCATTGGGGATATAGGCGAAATTCAAGGAGACGCTAACTATGAAGGTGCTTGGTTCGCTGCAAAAACCATAAATGAAGCCGGTGGTGTTGATATCAATGGCACAACATATTATGTTGGAGTGGTAAAAGAAGATACAGACGAATCAAACCCTCAATTAGTTACATCTAGAGGTATTGCTGCCGCGGAAAGATTAGTGTATAATAAAAAAGTTCAATATGCTATTGGTGGATTCAGATCCGAAGCCCTTTTAGCCTATCAAGAGGTATTTATGGATAACAAAATGATCTTTATTGGTACTGGAGCGGCTACAGACATTTTTTGTGAAAATGTCGCAAGTTGGTATGCAAGATATAAGTATTTTTTCAGATTTATGCCTATCAACTCGACTAGTCTGGGAGGAGAAATATTGACGACTATAGCCGGTTATATATTGCAGCTGAATGCAACCTATACGAATCATGAAATTAGACAGGTTGGTATTCTAGCAGAAGATTTAACATGG
>JAUWDN010000232.1 GCA_030608765.1 Promethearchaeota archaeon | reverse complement strand
GGTTCATCAGCGCTTCGAGTTTGTTCTTGCCAAGCTTCTGCCTCTTTATGGTTGCATTTAGGGCAGTATTTTTTAACAATTGGGTGGACAATAATTTTATCTTCTTGAGACACAATAATAAGATTCTTATCAAGAGCTTTTTTTTTCAATCTAACAATTTTATTAATTTCTTCCGTACTTAGCCTTAATTCCTTTTGAAAACCACACCTACAAACTAAAGCTTTGCTTCCATCTGAAACCTTTTTACGTAAAAGATTTGAACATTCTGGACAAAATTCAACCATATACTTAACCCTAAAAATTAGTAAAGTTCTTTAAAGATTCAAAATAAGCATATAAAATAAAATTTGGGCTTTTAAGATAAAAATTTTACAAATTTATAAGAATTCGCTTAATTTATTAACTCAATTATTGGAAAGAGCAGAGATTTATAACAAATTTAACATTTTCGCTTTTATATAAACTCTAAACTAAATTTAATTCCTTTTTAATTTCGTATAATTTTTGATAATATTCAAAGTTTAAATTCTTTTTATCCTGTATAATTTCTGCGCCTATTTCTTTTTCTCCTCCCGTTTTAATATTGAGTTCGCCTATAATGTTAATTAAATCGTTTTTTTTATATGAAAATTCAACCCCTTTAATATCAACTTTTATATCTCCAGTTTTATCGTTTAAAATTATATAATCATTTTCAACGATGTCCTTAACATAACCCGTTATTTGAACTCGAATATCCGTATTTTTCACGTCACTAATCATTCTTTGAAACGATGGTTCGCGCATCATATTAATTCATATTTTTTATTTATTTATTAAGATTAAAAAATTTAAGGTGACTATAAATAATTAATTCAAAAATAACATTTTGAAATGTAAAGTATTATTAAACCTATAATACTGAATTTTATAAATATTGCCAATAAAACTATATTAATATAAATTAGTAGTCAATAAAAGTGCTGATAATTAATGAGCTTTACACTAAAACTAGATAATAGTAGGGTATTGAAGGGAATAGTCGAAACACTTTCGAGTATCATTGATGAAACTGAATTTAAAGTATCTCCAAAAGAATTTGTTATCACTGCGATGGACCCAAGTCGAATTTGTTTGTTAAAATTATCAATAAAGAAGGAGAACTTTGACGATTATAAGTGTGTGAAAGAATCTAAAATTGGTTTGAATTTAGACGATTTAGATAAAATACTTAAAAGGAGTTCTGTTGATGATACTATTGAAATAGACTTTAAAGAAACGGACCAAAAAATTAAAATAACGATGGAGCGAATAGGAAAAACCCGCAAAAGAACGTTTAGTTTAACATTAATCGATCTTGAACGGGAAGAAATTCCTATGGAAAACTTGTTAAAAATTGAATATCCTTCAAATTGGGTTATAGATACTGATTTTTTAGTAGAAGCAATAAGAGACGCAGAAATTTATTCTGAAATACTTAACATGAAAGCTGTTGCGAACGAAGGATTAATCTTTAGCTCAACGGGTCAAATTGGTGAAATGGAGTATAATCTTAGCGTAGAAGATTTAATTGAGAGTGATATTAGCGAGACTTGTACTGGAGCGTATAGTCTTACCTTTCTAAAAGCAATTCTAAAAATCGCGTCAATAACAGAAAAACTAGAAATATCCTTAAAAACTGATCACCCCTTAAAAATGATTTTCAACCTTTTAGAAGGTGGCGAATTAAACTACTTCCTCGCTCCTCGTGTCGAAGAAGCTGAATTTGACGATGACGACGATATGGATGAATTTTAAGATTTCATCTTGTATCATTTAATAAATATAGTAAATCAATTAACTCGTAATAATTAATACGAACCATCCCCGATCTCAATTAATCATACTTATTTTTAATTTGAAAAGCGAGGTAAATGCCACTATGAGCATTCCAAATGAATTAATTAATCGTCATCCATGGCTTCCTTCCTTAAAAACTTTTTACCCTGGTATTGAGGAAAAAACATATGAGGAATTTATAGCTGAGATTTTTTCTAAAGACATAAGTAATGAAATAGCTGAACGCGTTTTAATAGTCTTCGAGTCTGCGTTCAATAATCTGGAAGAAATTCCAAATGAAAAGATTGATAACTTAAATATTTATGTATATTTGCTACTCAAAATTTTACTTTATGCTCTAAACAACAAAATAATAAGAAATAGAATTGCTAATCTATATTCAAAGAATGCTTACAACGATTTAGAAAGAGAAAATAGCGAATCAAATCTATACGATATATGTCAAGATTTAGGGTTAAGAATTAACTATTACGATCCACCAATTGATTACGGAATAAAAATACTAAAGGATCATCGAGAAATACGAAAAACTAATTTTACTATTCATTTTATTGATTATCTTAAGCTCGCGTCAAATTTACGAGATGAGTATAGGAAATTAACAAATAATCCATTGGAAGATGGATATGTTTTCATTCAAAATAAAACTTTAATACGTTTAATACAAGAATATGTTAGGAATAAGCTCCTTATTGAAGAAACTGAAGATATACCTTCTTTTAATGCATTTATTCAGGAAGCATCTAAGATTCAAGGATTTAAGGACATATTTGATAAAATAGAAAGCTTATGGGATAAGCGAAAAGAAGAATTTAATTTTTCGTTCAAAATTGATATTAACAGTAAAGAAGAGATACAAACACTTTATCCTCCATGTGTAATTGAAATCTTAAAAAAGGCAGAAGAGGGTCAAAATCTTGTTCATCATGAACGACTCTTCATAGTTTGGTTTTTACTTGCTTTGGAATATCCTGTTGACAACGTGGTAGATATTTTTTCGACATTACCCGATTTTGACAAGAAAAAAACTAAATATCAAGTAGAATACGCAAAAAAAAAAGATTACACGCCATACCAATGTTCTACTCTAAAATCCTTAGGTTTATGTATGGCAGACAAATATAAGGATGAACTTTGCATAGAAGGTTATGGTTCGGTAGAACCAACTGAAAGAAAAAAACTAAAACATCCCTTAGCCTATGTTCGCATAAAGCAATATCGAAGTGAAAAAGGAGAGTACATAAAGAATCTAGCAAAAAGAGAATTGGAGGAATCAAAGAAACAAGATGAATGACCTCACATATTTAAAAAGGTTATTTCAGGCGTATTATCAGGATAAACAGAATAAACTTCCGAATATTAACTCTTTTAATTTGAGAGAATTCGGTTATATTCCATGGGAAAAAGAGGTTTTTATGAAAAGACATATGAAGTTTGAAAACCCGAGAGAATTAAGAAGTTATTTAATACAAGATCCTCCTAGACACCTGTATTCAAGTGGTTCGCTTTATTTATTTAGAGCCTGATGCTAGAGAAATGGATAACAAGAATTATCAGGGATGTGATTTAATTATTGATATCGATGTTGACCATTTCTATACTCCTTGTAATTTTTATCACTGTATCGTGCGGTTATCGACGCAGCAATTTTGACGGATTGTTTTTTATTGCCTAACAGCATTGCGTTGGGACTTCCAGTATCTGGGACATAAAC
>JAUWDN010000179.1 GCA_030608765.1 Promethearchaeota archaeon | reverse complement strand
TTCCTGAAACAAGCTCAGAAGTTTTTTGAGAATTTTGAAAAAGTAAATAAAATAACCCATAACGAAGATTTTTATGAGTGGATTCCTGAAATTGCAAAGAACGGATATATTTCACGATTACATAAATTCGAGGATATTGGTTTAAATTATGAACCTCACGGAATGACTACTGAATTTATGAGAATCTTAGCCATGGATTTTTTCGATCCTCAATTAACAATGGCAACAGGAGCCACTGCAATTTCTATAAATCCAATTTTACTCTATCATGAAAATAAGGAAATTCGTTTAAAAGCGCTAAAGGAATTAGTAACTGGAGAAAAAATAGGCTGTATTTGTATAACCGAGCCTGAAAGAGGTTCTGATGCAGTCCATATGTTAACAACCTGTGAGGAACAAGATGACGGAAGTTTTATTCTCAACGGAGAAAAAATATATCAAACTAACGGAAGTAAAGCAAACTGGGCTGTGGTTTACGCTGTTACTGAAAAAAATAACGGTAATAGTATGGCTCAGTTTTTAATTGACACATCTTTGGATGGTTGGAGTGCTGAACGAGTTAACATTCCCTGGACTCCGAGAATGCATGTAAGCAAAGAAACTTTTACTAATTTAAAAGTTCCTTCTGATTGTGTTTTAGGCAAGCCCGGTGAGGGGAGATCTCATTTATTCGAAGGTCTTAATTTAGAGAGATTAACCATTGTATGTCTAAATATTGCTGAAGCTTGGAATGCCATTACTCACGCGGTAATTTACACGAATATGAGAAAACAATTCGATAAAGAAATTCTGAAGTATCAAGGAGTAGGATTTCCTCTATCTGATCTCTGGGCGCAAACTATGAGCCTGACTTTAGCAACTCTCAATGTATGTAAAATGATTGACGATAAAATAGAGCAGTTAGGAACCCTTCCCAAAGAATTCAACCTAGCTCTTGGCACCACAGCATCTCAATTAAAATTTCTTAGTGCAAAGTTGAGTGAACGAGTAGTATATGAGTGTGCAAATCTAATGGGAGGTGCAGGTGTATGTGATAACACTTTAATGCACGATCTGCTAGGAATCTCTCGATTACAGGAGATCGGAGGGGGTACTAGACAAGTCCAATCTCACATTATGAGTTCGGCGTTAAGGCAATTGTTTAAATTATTATAAAAGATCTAGCGATTACATCATCTCAAAATACCACAAATAAAACATTGAGCACAATAAAAATAGCAAAGAAACCCAACAAAATTAACCCATCTCTTTTAATCAACTGCTCTTTTTTAGAAGAAAAATTCAAAAATAAAATTAAGAAAAATAGAATTAGCCAATTCCAAAACAGTATAAATTCAAAAGATAGATTCTTAATAAAAATCCCACTTATTCCAAATGAAATTGTTAAATTCCAGATTAATTTGCCAATCAATCCCCCGAAACCGATCTCAACAGCCTCTTTCTTTACAGATTTTAATACTAAGGTTAATTCTTCTACATTTGTAACGAAAGCTATAATAATAAACCCAAAAAATACTTCAGGTATCTGAAGGATGTCCATAATTTGATCAGCAGATAAAATTAGTAATTCACCACCAATAAAAATAGAAACTAGCCCTAAAGATGTTAGAATGATCTTCTTCATCTTAGATGATTTTTCTAATCCTGTTAGTTTTCCTTCGGTATAATCTAAAGTTTCTCCTATTTTTTCTTGCCTATGATGTTTAAGATTTCTCAATACATAGATTATATACATTCCAATCGCAATGAATCCGGATACAAACATTCCTCCACTGAAGATGAAGCTCAATAGAAGATTGATTAACAAAATATATAATACTACAAAATAAAATTTAGAAATCGACTTAAATTTCAAAGTATAGATTAGAACAGTTAAAGAAATTGGTAAGGTCATCGCAATTATAGAATTACCTACCACATTTCCAAAAGAAATGTAAGGTAATCCATTAATAGCAGCGATAATAGAAGCGATTGATTCTTCAGGATCAATTCCAAGAATCAACATCCCAATTATGAAAGGGGATAGGTTGTAAATGACACATAAATCTTTTAAATTATCTAAAAATAAATCAGCAGCAAAATAAATAACAATATAACTCCCGATAAATAATGGTAGCCAGACGATCAGATTTAACATTGAATTCTTATAATATATTGAAATTTAAAAACAATATTGAAATAACCTGGATCGTCAGATAGCTATATTGCCAAGTTTATAAATAATAAAGAAAAGGAAAAAAATGGTTACTCTTTTCTTAGAAGAGTACTGAGTTCAATTTTTAGCAAATCTCGAATTGCTACGCGGATAACTTCTGAACGATTAGGATACATGTTCATATTAACTAACTCTTCTATACCCTTAAGATAGGCTTCCGGGATGTGACATGTTATGAGCTTTATTAAAACCACCTTGTGAACTGTTAAAACGATTATATTTAATATTTAGACGAGAAAACAGAATAATATATTAATATAATACTAGAATAATATATGCAAAACACTCATAGATTTCACGAATAATATATCTAAGCGTATTATACTAGTTTGTAGAAGTTTTTTCGATTGATTTAATTAAAATCTTTTCAGAAGTTTCTATCTATACACTATACAGCCCTTTTCTTTTTTCTATTATCTAGATTGTGCTCTTTTTAATTTAAAACAAGAATTTAAATCTTTTCCTATTATTTTTGAGTTTATTTAACGCTAAAATGTTCAAATTAACCCAGCTAATAGACTTATGATTAATAGGTTGGAATATCAAAATTCTAATTTATTAGAAAACTAAAGTTTATAACGGAAACCGATATATGAATTATATCGATAACTGATACATTTCGATTTTAATAAAATATTCAATATAATTTTGAGAGCGACGCTTATTGGTTGAAATAATAGCCGAGAAATTTGAAAAAGCAATGAAAAAGGGGTTTATTAGCACCCTATCGTTAATGGTTTTAGAGAAAGAACCTATGCACGGTCGTCAGATCAAAAAAGCTATAGAAGAACGCACATTTGGCTGTTTTGAGCCTAGAGATTCAACAATTTACACAATTCTAAAAGGTTTACGAGAAAAAAATCTAATAATACCGATTCATACACAAGGTACGGATGAAAAAACAATAACGTACGAGATCACAAATGATGGAAAGAATACATTAGAGATAATGATTAAAAAAGAGCAAGAAATAAGAGAGTCTATGAGATCTATTCTTACATCTACATTTGGAATTAAGGACGAATTAAATAGCGACGAATGGAATAAATTATTTGAACATAGCTCCCCTTTTAGTAGAATGGCTAATCAACCCGAAATCGAAACATTACAAGTTTTGGAATTCCAGAGAACTTTTCTAAAAAAAAGAATTGAAATTTTAAACCAAAAGCTTCAAAAAATTGAAGATAAGATTACAAAATTGGACGATGAAAATCGAAATGAAGACGTATCGTAAATTTAAATCAAAAATTGAGAAATAATGACAGAAACAGTAATTAAACTAGAAAATTTAACGAAAAAATTTGGAAACTTTACAGCGGTCAACAGCATTAATTTAGAAGTACGGAGAGGAGAAACTATCGGACTGGTAGGTCCTAATGGTGCCGGAAAAACGACAACTATCAAAATGATTGCGAAAATTCTCAGGCCAAATTCAGGGAAGATATTAATTAGAACGAACCATAGCGATTTGCAGGACTTAAAAAATGTATCAAGTACAGTTAGCCAAATAGGGTTTTTAATAGATATTCCTAATTTTTACAATATGACGGGATATCAATTACTTAAGTATTTTGCAAAAATTCAGAGATATCCAAAAGATAAATTAGAGAGCAGAATCGATGAACTTTTAGAACTTTTTAAACTATCTGAGTGGAAACATGAAAGGACTAGAAACTATTCTAAAGGAATGGTGCAAAAATTAGGAATCATTCAAGCTATCCTACACGATCCCGATATTATAATTTTGGACGAACCACAAACGGGATTAGACCCACTTGCGAGAATAGAAATACGTAAGTATCTCAGAAAACTTTCAAAATTAGGAAAAACTATCTTTGTAGCATCACACATGCTCTACGAGATTGCTGAAATATGTGATAAAATTGCTCTCATTAACTATGGGAAGATTATAGGCTTTGACACCGTCGACAACTTAGCACTTACACTAAAAAC
>JAUWDN010000251.1 GCA_030608765.1 Promethearchaeota archaeon | reverse complement strand
TAAATTTCTACAGGTTTTTAGATTGATATTGATAAGAAATATGAATTTTAAAAATTAGAGTTAAATATATAAAGATTTAAGGTAAAATCTTTAAATATTAAAGAAGAGAATTGATTAGATATGAAAATTGATATTGAAGTTTTGAAAAAGTTAGAACAGTCAATTGATACTTATAATCCAGAAAAAGGGGAAGTACCAATAAAAATTCTGGGTTTTGGTGAAATAAGCCTTGTATTTGAGATTGTAGGCGATCCAGAGCAAATAGCTTATAAGAGAATCCCCATTTTTAAAAATGAAAAGCAAGTTAATAGGCATATTTGGGCATACAACGAATACAATAGAATTTTAAGCCAGGATGTGGGATTAAATCTTCCCAAATACGATGTGGTATGGTTTAAGGACAACGAAGATAAGATTCAATTTTATTGCATACAAGAAAAAATCTCTTCAGAATCGGTCGGAAATAAAGTGATTCATGATTTAAGTACTGAAGACGTTAAAACTCTGGTTTTACTTGTAATGAGAGAGATGAAAAAGGTATGGGTTCATAGTAAAAATCACGAAACGCTAGATTTAGGATTAGATGGTCAAATATCCAACTTTGCCATTATTGGTTACGATCCAAATAATCCTAAGATCGAAAAGGATACAAAATTGCTTTACTTCGATACTTCTACTCCAATGTTTAGAAAAAATGGTATAGAAGCGATGGATGCAGAATTATTTTTAGAAAGCACTCCCTCGTTTTTGAGGTTTCTCGTAAAAGCGGCGTTTCTAGACGAGGTCATTGATCGTTATTACGACTGGCGGCTTGTAACTATTGATTTAATCGCTAATTTCTTTAAGGAACAAAAACCTGAACTAATTCCAGGAATTATCCGACAAATAAACAAATTTTTTAGAGAAGAAGCGAGCGAGTTCAATATGGAACCGATTACATTTGAAGAAGTCCAAAAATATTACAAAAACGATAAGATGATTTGGGTAATTTTCCAAAATGCAAGGAAAATTGATAGGTACATTAAAACCAAACTCTTTAAGAAGAAGTACGATTTCTATCTACCGGGAAAAATTAAAAGATAAGATAGATTTAACATTTTATAGGATTTTATCATGATTAGAGCATTTTTAGCAATTGAATTAAATGACAGAATCACAATTGATAAAATTAAGTCGTTTTCCGCTCGTTTAAAACAAAATCAACCTAAATTAAAAGTTGTAGCACCAGAAAACCTCCATATGACTGTTAAGTTTTTAGGAAACATTTCTGAATCCTTAGCTCCAAAAATCTATAAAATATTGAAAGAAGAAATAAACGAGAATATGTTCGAAGGAAAAGAATTTGAGTACAATCTAAAAGGAGTTGGACAGTTTAACAAGTTTTCTGTGTTATGGGTAAAGCTTATCGGGGATATTCAATTTTTACAACAAATTAAAAATCTTACCGAACAACTCTTAGCTGAGAGATTTAATATCCAAAAAGATAAAAGAACGCAATTTAAGCCTCATTTAACAATAGGAAGGCTGAAAAAAGAAAAAATAAACTATCAAACTTTTAGTGCTTTAAAAAACTTAATTCATGAGAATAAAAATTTAGAGTTCGGTCCTTTTATTGTAGACCAAGTAAAATTAAAAAAATCTATTCTTACTTCAAAAGGGCCAATATATTCCGATCTGGTTTATTAAATGAAAATAAAACCTATTAAAGCAATTATTTGGGATTTAGACGGGACCTTAATCGATTTTAAAATTAACTCTATTAAAGCTCGAAGGAAGGCCATAAAAATTTTAAGAAACTACGGAATCCCTAAGGAAAAACTATCTAGTAAAACACCTCTTTTAGAAAATGTAAAAATATCTAAAGAATTTTTTATCGAAAAAGGATTATCTATTGATAAAATTAAAGGAATTATTAAAGAAGTAAATAACGCAGTAATCCTAGTTGAGCACGAAGCTGCTATTAAGGCAACTTTAACAGAGGGAATCATTCAAGTATTAGAATTTGCAAAGAAGATAAACCTTAAACAAGCGGTGTTTACCTACAATACCCATAAAAATGCGAGAATATCTTTAAAAACAGCAGGAATTAATCACTATTTTGATGTCGTGGCTGGCCGGGACGATATAAAAAATCTTAAGCCTCATCCCGATCACTTGAAATACATATGTGAGAGAATAAATGTTAATTTAGATGAAGTTGTTGTTATAGGAGATACCGGGCGAGACATTGAAACAGCGATTAACATAGGATCGCGTTCTATCGCATTAAATACTAAAATTCCTAACTTCATAAAAAGAGAAACATTTAAGGAAGCAGATAAAATTATTGAACTAAATGAAATACCATATGAATTGATCAAAACTCTTGAAGAATTTTCGTTATTGAATAAAAACAAATTATAAATACAATTTAATCTATTATTGAAATAATTTTAAAGAAATAAACTAATAATAATTCAAAAAAGGTTTAAATTTAAATAATGGGGAGAAAAGAATTTGACTTAGATGTCCTAAAACCACATACTCCTTCAAACTATGAAGTTGCACAAGCTTTAGCGGAAATTCCTGATGTAATGTTTATCCAGATAAAAACAGATGAGATTGATCAAAAAACTACATCGGTATTTATAACGATTAAGGGTACAGATGAATTAACACTAGAAGCTATTAAAGAGAAATTAGAAAGCATGAATTGTGCTTTACATAGCGTCGATAGAGTACAAATTGACAAACGAACTTAGCTATTTATTTCCAATTTTTTTTATTTTTTCCACTTTGAGTTAATGAATGAAAATGGCATTATCAAACGCTCCTACTGTTATAAAAATACTCCAAGATAAGGGAGAAATTAACGATGAATTAGATTTCGCTTTAATGAATTACTTGATAACAAATAGAGGAACTGGATACACTGCTTGCCAACCTCAATTGGTCGAACTTGAAAACAGTAAAAAAGCAATTAAAATGAATATTGACCATACTTTTATAGATAAAGATAATCATTTAATGGGATTGGGAATAGTAGGGACCTTGTTTATAGATGTAGACTCCTTACAAGTTATGTTTTGTTCATCCTCAGAGAAATTAGTAAGTAATATTGAAAAATTAAAAAATGCGGGAGTCCAGCCCCAACCAAGACCTAAGGGGAAATATTAACTTAATAAGGAATTATACCCCTGTTCTTAAGCTACTATTTAATATTATAAGAAATTTTAAGCAAGACAATCCTTATCTTAAAAAAATATGGTTTATATCAAATCAAAGATTAAAAATCATAATGACAGATAGCGAGAGTAACATAAAGCATCTAATCCAAGAGTATTTGTTGGATGAAGGGCTCCTAA
>JAUWDN010000070.1 GCA_030608765.1 Promethearchaeota archaeon | reverse complement strand
TGTTGATTAAATTTGGTGAAGCTTTAAATGATGATAAAGTTTTTCAATTGATTGGAGAACTGGAAAAAATTAATCCAATGACTACAAACAGAGCAGTAAAAAAGTTAGAAATGTAATTTTGTTGAATTTTTTTTTTAATTTATTTTTTTATAATTTAAAACATTTTCGAAGCAATTTTAAATGTGGAATACTTTATTTCTTTAAATATTCACTCTATTTATTTATCACTACTATATAAGTAAAATCAAAAAAAAAAGGATATAAATTATATGGCGGAATTTGATGGAAAACATTGCATTCAATGTGATGGAGAGACCTTTCGATTAGTTAACGACGACTGGATGTCAAGAACATTTCGATTCGTTGAAAAAGGTCAATTAAAAATGTGCGATGGCTGTGGAGCTAAATATCTAGTGTGCGGACAGTGTGGATCACTTTTTACTCGGGTTCATCCTGCTTTAGAAGCATGGGAAGTTAATCAGAAATGTGTAGTATGTGGATATGAAGACGCAGAAGTCAAAGCGTGGGATGGAGTCTCAGCGCGTTAAAAACTTAACTTGTTCATTTTGATTTTATATTTTAAGATATTGTTAAAAGCTGTTATTTATTAATCAAAAAAATATAAATTTTTAGAAAGTAATTTATAATTTATTGATTTGATATGAAAAATATTAGAATAGAAAACGCAACACCAGAAGATATAGATTCCTTAGAAAGATTGATGAAACTATTAATTTCAAGATTTGGCGACATATTCGATATGAAAAGATTTGATTGGGGGATTCGAAGACGTATTTATGACCCTTTACAGCGCCATGGGATTTTGATTGCGATCGATGAAGACAAGGATAATGAGGTTATTGGTATGATTATCGCAGAGTTAAGAATCGATCCATTTGGCACATCTGAGGGATATATTAAACAGGTATACCTTATGGAAGAATACCGGGGACATGGTATTGGTGAATTACTTGTTAAAAAAGCCATTGAGCATTTGCAGAAAATAAAAGTCGAAAAAATTAAAGTAAATATTAAAGAAAAAGCGAAAAAGGCAGCCAATCTTTACGCTAAGATGCATTTTAAGAAAGTATACGAGGTTTTAGAACTAGATATATCCAAAGAAAGTCTTGAAGATTCCAAATAAGAAGGGAAAGATTATTGGGATTAAAGAAGAAATACCTTGGGTTGAAAAATATAGGCCGACATCTTTTGAAGAAGTGGTAAGTCAGAGTATAGCCGTTAATAATTTAAAAGAGTTTGCCCGGAAGAAAAATATGCCTCACATGATTTTTGCAGGCCCAGCTGGAACGGGCAAAACCAGTGCTGCGCTAATTATCGCAAGAAACGAGATTAAGAAACAAAATTATTACGCTAACGTTTTAGAATTAAACGCTTCGGACACAGTGAGGATGGACTATGTTAGAAGCGTAATTAAAAGTTTTGTCAACCAAAATCTATTACTTGAAGATAATACACTAAAATTCATAATTTTAGACGAAGCAGACAATATCCCTACTCAAGTCCAACAAGCATTAAGAAGGATCATTGAAAAAGCATCTAGCAATGTAAAATTTATTTTATTATGTAATTATATCAATAGAATAATAGATCCGATTGTTTCAAGATGTGCTGTATTTAGATTTACTAATCTTACAAAAGAAAAAATAGTTGAGCGATTAAGGTTTATAGCAGACAAAGAAAAATTACAAATTCCTCAAACTCAGGCAAATAAGTTTTACGATACTTTATTTTTTATCTCAGGTGGAGATTTACGAAAAGCTATTAATACTTTACAAATGTCAGTTGCACTTGAATTGATCGATAATTTAGATCCAAACGAAATTTTAAAGATTTCTGGATTTTTAGACGATAAAACATTAGAAAAGTTAATTGATACAATTAAAGCTAAAGACATAGATGAAGTGAAAAGAATATTTGACACGATTGAAAACTTAGATTCCAGAAATTTTATAAGACAGATTATAGAAAGAATTGATGATCTTAATATTCAAACTAATAATTATAATAATATAATAGCTTTCTTTGGGGATGTAGATTATAGAATTAGCCAGGGAGCAGATGAGAAAATTCAATTAATAGCGTTAATTGGTCAATTGATTAGAAATATTAATTTATAAAATGGATTAAAAACATAAAGAGGAAACGTGTTTGCTTTCAGAGATTCCTATTTGGCGCATAAAATATTTACCTAAAACCCTAAATAATGTATGTGGGCGAGAATCAATTAAAGAAAGGTTACGGGAAGCTATTAATCATGGAAATTTCCCACATTTGTTATTCGTTGGAGAGGAAGGTATCGGAAAAACAACAATTGCAAATTTGTTTTCAAAAGAATTCCTTGGGAGCTATTTTGATGCAAATTCAAAAATAGTGTATTCAAAAGTACCTTTAACAGACGAGGAAAGGAAACAAGCTCGCTCTGAAGCATATGTTTCAACTAGTAAATTAGGAAGTATGGCGGGAAAAAGAATAACAACTCCGGCTTTTATTCGCGTTAAAATTAAACCGTTTGTACAATTAAAAGTATTGGGAGATGCTCCATTTAAAATTCTTATAGTAAAAAATTTTGATTCTTTAGGTTCAAATCAACAAGCGTTTCGGAGATTAATGGAAATTTATGGTACTAATTGTAGAATGATATTAATAACAACTAAAGTTTCGAGAATTATAGATCCAATAATGAGTAGATGTCAAATTTTTTTAATTTCACCCGTTGATTTTAACTCGTTTAAAGGGTTAATAGAAAATATTGCACAAGAGGAATCTTTAAAAATCGAAAAAGAAGCTATCGAATTTCTTTATAAGACTTCAGAAGGAAAGATTTCACATGCGATAGACCTATTACAACTTTGCTCTGTTAGTGGAGAAGTGATAGATTTAGAGAAATTATATGAGAACTCAATAAATTCAAAAAACGTTATGGTTAGAGGTCTTTTATTAATGTGTTTTAAGGGAGATTTCCTTAAAGCAAGGGAGTTATCTAGGAAGATTCAAACGAGTTATAAATTTAATTCTCAAGAAATGTTTCAGTTCTTGTTAACTGAGCTGACAAAAATACCAATTAGCAAATATTCTAGAAATAAATTATTAAATCTAATAGCTGAAGCTGATTTTAGGGCAATTGATGGAAGAGATACCGATATTCAGATTTCGAATTTGTTAGCTAAAATATGTCGCTTTTCAGCGTTTCTATAGGTGGACAATATGGCAGTAAGTTCTAATGAGAAAATTCCATGGGTAGAAAAGTACAGGCCAAGATCGATAAAGGACATGGCATTACCTACAGCTAAAGTAGGTAGGCAGAAAGTTGACATTGCTGAAGAATTGAGAAGCTTCATAATAGAATTCTTTAAAGAAAAGAGAAAAATAAACGAAGCAAACAAAAGGATTAGGGCTTATAATCGAATTCACGAAGAAAAAGAACAAAAAGAAGAATTAAAATTGGTTACCGAGAAAGCAGCTGTCCTACTAGAGGGACCTCCGGGAGTGGGTAAAACGACGATTGCTTACGCGCTAGCTAATGATCTTAATATGGATGTAGTAGAAACTAATGCTTCTGACACTCGTACAAAAAAAGCTCTAGAATCCAAACTAAGAGAAACAACAAAATCACGAGGTATTATGGATTTTGTAGTTCAAAGTAGAAGAAAATTGATATTAATTGATGAAATTGATGGGATTTATGGAGTTACAGATAGAGGAGCCGTCCCAACAATTATAAAGCTTATTGAAAATACGCAATTTCCTATTATAATGTGTTCTAATGAATATAAACAAAATCTCCAATCGCTTTATAAGAAAATAAGAAGATTTGAAGTAAATTCATTATCAAATGAAGAAATGCTAAAAATTGCGAGAAAAATAGTTACTAAAGAAAAGATTTCTAATTTAAGTGTAAATGACTTAACCTTAATTATTAATAAAAATAGCGGGGATTTGCGGGGAGTTATTAACGATTTACAAGGGATAAGTCAAGGTTATTCAGATAAAGACAATAAAGAACTGATTTTAAAATTAAATAGAGATAGTACGGAAGAGATTTTTACTTTAATTAGAGATTTATTTCAAAAAGCTAACACATTAAAGGAAGTACGAGATTTAACTTATAAATCAGATGTAGATTATAATTTCTTATACAAATGGATTAACGAGAATCTTACTTCGTTTATCAGACTTAATAATGAGATCGAAAAAGCTTTTGAAAACCTTTCTTTAGCTGACGAGATTTTCGGAAGAATCCGTAAAAATCAATATTGGTCCCTACTGCCTTATTTCTACGATCTCTTCGCGGGGGGCGTTGTTTTATCAAGAAAAACTAGATCGCCTAATGAAGGCTATCGTAGAGTTGTGTTCCCAAGATACACATCATCTGGCTTTTTTTCGTTATCTGCGAATGAAAAATCAATCGTAGAAAAAATTCAAAAGAAGTATAAAATCTCTGACATCGAAATTGTTCAAGATTTTATCCCATTTTTAAAAGTATTATGCAATTCTTCGAGAAAACAGTTAGGAGATGTGAGTACTTGGTTTGAATTAGACTCTAAAGAAAAAAAAATCTTGAAATAAACCTGATTATAGTCTCGATATCTCCAAATTTGGGTAGATAAATGTGTTAAGTAAATCGAGTTTATAAATTATTTATTTGATATTGCAAGCGCTATCAAATATTACAAAGAATTTAAATTCCAAATTTATACAAGGATAATTAAATCTTACCTAATTTTAGATATGGATCTCGGAATTAGTAGAATGATTATTAAAAAACCTACCATGCATATTTAAATTTACAAGTTAATTTCAACTCGTAACTAATAAAAAAATTAGAGTTTAGTCAAAAAATGATGAATTTAACCCAAGAGCACATAACTGAAGAAAGGGAAACTTCTATGTCAAAATCTTCTCAACTTGTTTTACAAATATCTGGAGCTGCCCTTTTTGGGGCCCTTTCTATTGTTCTATCAGCATTTTTAGCACCAATCATTCCAAGAATTCCTGGATGGGGGATTGCTATTATAGATCCCGTATCAATAATATGGGTAACATGCTTTCTCATATTTGGAACTAAATCGGGAATACTGTGTTGTTTAATTGGGACATTAGGCTTAATGCCATTTGATCCATTTACACCGATAGGTCCTATAATGAAGTTTTCAGCGACGTTCTATCTTATCATAGTTCCCATTATGTTTTTAAAACTATATAGAGATGAGGAAGGAGTTAAAAACAGCCAAAAAATTAAAAAACTGAGAAACTATGTTGTTTACGGTATATTTGGAATAATCTTAAGAATTGGGGTTATGATGTTAGCTAACTACTTACTTTTTGTAACATTATTTACTGAGAGTATAGAGTATGTGAATTTGGAATTTTTAGGACTTCCCGGTTTATCAGGTTGGACAGCAATTATTATTGGGGTAATTATTATTAATGCTTTTACAAGTATATGGGATTTACTTATCCCTTATGCGATCGTGTTTGTTGCTCAAATTGATAAGAATTTCGCAATTTGGTAATTATTTTTTCTTTTTTTTTTAATTTTTTTTTTTCTTAATTCTAAAATTATTTTAGAAAAGATATTATCATAAACAGATTTAAGTTTAAGTTTAAATTATCTTTCTAACAAGGTGATGATGATACTTCAAAAAGATTTTGAGAATATAATATTTGAAATCAAAAATAATATTGGACTTATTACTTTGAATCGTCCAAAACGATTAAACGCTCTAAATTATCCCCTTTTAATGGAAATAATTGACATTTTAGAATCAAATTCTAAGAATAAACTAATCCGCGCTTTTGTTATTGAGGGTAATAACCAATCATTCAGTTCGGGTGATGATTTAAAGAGTATGGGGGCCGAAGGTGTAAAATTTAAGCCACTGGAAGACGGATCTAAACTTCCGCATCACAAAGTCATTAGATTAATAAGAGAGATTCAAAAACCTTTTATTGCATTACTGCAGGGTTATTGCTTAGGAGCTGGTTTTGAATTAGCTCTCGCTTGTGATTTTCGTATAGCAGCAGATAATCTGAAGATGGGGGATCAACGCGTAAATAGGGCTCACTGTGTTATGAGTGGAGCAAGTTGGCTACTACCTAGAATGGTAGGGTTTGCGAGGGCAACAGATATAATTTTAACGGGGCGCTTACTTGATGCTAAAGAAGCACTATCTATTGGTTTGGTGAATAAAGTCTACACATTATCGGAATTTAGTACTAAATCGGAAGAATTTATTCAATCTATAGTAAATCTACCCACAAAATGTTTAGGTTATAATAAAAATATGTTAAATTATTCTCAATATAACGAGTTAATTCCTTCGCTTAATCACGAATTTAAACTTTATTGCAAAAACATTGCAACTTATGATTTCGGGGAAGGAATGAAGTCT
>JAUWDN010000248.1 GCA_030608765.1 Promethearchaeota archaeon | reverse complement strand
GTGCCCATTTTGCACTAACTCTTTAGAATCCCGGTTTTCAAAGTGTTTTAATGTCTATTGTCAAGGGCTTACATTCAATTTAGATAATTTAATTATTTATAGATTAAATCCCGAGTTAGGAATTGGGAGAATTATAAAAAGGTTAGAAATTCCCGCTTCAAGGTCCTTAGATGACGAGGATACGTATTTTATAACCAAATTTAAGGTTAGGTTTGAAAATAATATAGTAAAAATAATTCATCCTCTTGACCTTATACATTATATTTATGAAGTTAATGATAGAATCCTGATTAAAGATGGAATTGGAACCATCAATTCTAACAATTTTTTAATAAAGGATGGAAGTATCTCCTATGAATTATTATTTCCAAACGGAAAATTAACTCAAATTTACGAATCTGAAATAATTTCTAAATACGAAACTCCCGTTAAAAGGATAATAGCAAGAAAAAGGATAGATCCACCTATGAACTTTCTTATAAAATACTGGGCAAACCTTTTTCATTCATATTATACCTCGTATCAAATCAAATGTATAACCAATTCTCGGCTTTCTCTTATGCCACATCAAATAAACGTTGCGCATAGACTGTCAGAAGAATACTTTCCTAGAATAATCTTAGCAGATGAAGTTGGTCTTGGAAAAACTATTGAAGCTGGAATATATATAAAAGAAATGATGGCCCGAAATCTTGCTGAGAGAATTTTAATTGTCGTTCCCGCTACATTAGTAAATCAGTGGCAATTTGAAATGCAAAACAAGTTCAATATTGAATTTACAATATATGACGGGAAGAAAATTAAACAATTAAGGAAGAGCGGAACTCAAAGGATTTCTGAAGTGCTTCAAAATCCATTTTATTATAATAATTTAATTATATGTTCTCTCCAATTTGCGAGAAATCGGAAGTATATTGATTTGTTATCTCAGATTTCTTGGGATATAGTTATTTTTGACGAATCTCACCATTTGCGAAGATATTTAATGAATGCTACAACTGGAAATTACAGAGAAACTTTAAATTACGAATTAGCGAGAACTTTAGGCTTAACAACTGAATCTCTTTTACTTTTATCCGCTACCCCCCTACAATTACATTCCTTTGAGTTATATTCCCTTATTGAGTTAATCCAAAGAGAGGCTTTTGATGACTTTTCAGCTTTTGAACATTTTCGGAAAAATATGCCTTTTATAAATTTATTAGTAGCCAATGTTAACCACATTGATAAACTTAACAATTTCGAAGTAAAGAATACAATTAAACTTCTTAAAAACTTGAGTCATGTAGACAAAAGTGAAAGCAATGACATGATATTAAACCAATTAAAAGATGACGCTTTTAAGTCAAATTTAGTAAAGAAAATTGAACAAGATCATACCCTCTCTCAATTTTTAATTAGGAATCGAAAGAAGAATGTATTTTCAGAAGAGTTTATAAACGAGCGGGTGGTTAAAACAATTCTGGTAAACCCTACAGAGAGGGAGTTAGAACTCTATAACGAAATTCGGCTTTATTTGGCAAAAATTTACAATACTTCAACAAATAAAGAGAATATCGGAATTGGATTTATCATAACAACGCTGCAAAAATTACTAACAAGTTCTAAATATGCGTTCTTGAAGAGCCTTGAAAGGAGAATAGAACAAATTGAGCGTCAGAAAAGTTTCTCTATTGAAATGAACATCTTAAGAGAGGAAGATCCAGAATATTACGAGTTGGAATTAGAAGACGAATATATAGACTCTGAACTTACGTTCAATGGCGAAATTGATTCTGCTAATAGAGTGGAACAGGTTTCTATAAATTTTTCAAATCACGAAAAAATTTTAAGAGATTTCTATACAAAATTGAACGCCTTACCGTATGATTCTAAATCACAAAAACTAGTAGAATTGGTGGAACAGATTTATCGTCAAAACCCTAGTGAGAAGATATTGGTTTTTACGCAGTTTGTTGATACGCTACTATATTTAAAAAAGCTATTAAGTAGTCAAAACGAAGAGTATTTTGTAGAAACATTCTATGGTGGTTTAGATAAAACCGAAAAGGACGAAGCTGTTGAGAGGTTCCGGACTAGCGAGAAATTTGCTATTTTAATCTCCACAGAAATAGGTGGTGAAGGTAGAAACTTTCAATTTGCTAGGTTTTTAATAAATTACGATTTACCTTGGAATCCTATGAAGTTGGAACAACGAATTGGAAGACTCGATAGGATAGGACAGAAATCTAAACACATATATATTTATAACTTCTTTCTCGAAGGAACTATCGAAACGGACATTATTTTTGCGCTCGATAAAAGAATTCACCTTTTTGAAGAATCAATAGGTCAACTCGAACCTATTATTGGTAAAATTGAAAAGGATATCAAAAATATTATCTTTACTGAAGACGAAGGTAAGAGAAGGAAAAAATTGAATGATTTCAATAGAAAAGTGGATCTTGAAGTAAGAAAGGCAAAAGAAATTGAAATGCAACTAGATGATTTACTGATTGACAAAAAATCGTTCCAAATTGACGATTTAATAACTTCAGTAAACGCGTGTCAAGAAGTAAAGCTAACACACAACGAATTATTTCTACTTGTGAAGCATTTCTTTGCTCTCTACCATGGTAAATACGGAATTGTAGAAAACCTTAAAGATAAAAGTAGTGAAGCTTCTGAAATGTTAAGGACTAAAACTAAAATTACGATAAATGACACTTTATTAAAAAACCCTAAATATACATTGGCAAAAGAATATGTTGGCACATTTGATTTAAATTTTGCTCGAGAAAGAGAAGAGATCGATTTCTTTGCTTTAGGACACCCATTAATTAATGATGTAATAGATTTTTGCAGGTCGAGGGCTTTAGAAGGAACATTTACAGTTCTGAATTTGAAAAGAAGCGTTTTGCCAAATGATTTAATAACTCATCATTCTACGAGGAAAGAATTCTATTTGTTCATATTCAATGTAAAATACCAGGGTTATATTTTAGAAAATCAATTTTCTGCAGTAACAGTTGATATTGAAGGAAATGAGATTCCAGATTTAGCTGATTTCGTATTGGATATTAATAATTTTCAAGATCTTATTGTAATTGATAATGAAAAAACCTATGAATCTCATCTAGACCTTAATTTTCTTGACCAACTAACTCAAAAAGCCAAAAATCTCGTAAAAAGGAAGACTTCTCAATGGAAAAGAGAAATAAAAGCTTTAAACGCCAAGATTTTTAAAATTGAAACTAAGAAAAAAGAGAAAATATTTAGTTATAATAAGAGACTACTAACTTTTAAACTCGAATTGTTAAAACTAAAATTAGAAAAAAAAGAAAGCAAAAAACCGACCGAACGGCAACTATTGAATATTAAAAGTATAGACGACGATCAAAAAAAACAAGAGCGC
>JAUWDN010000161.1 GCA_030608765.1 Promethearchaeota archaeon | reverse complement strand
GTGATCCACGCGAATTTTCTGGAGAGTGTCTCTTATATTTTCAAACGCGGTGTCCGGGATAAATCCAGAATCCACAGTTACCGCAAGAGGGTTAAGGTTATATTCGTTTACCATTTTCCAAAGAAGCGCGGTGGAATCCTTTCCGCCAGAATATCCTACGATACAATCATATTTATGCTTTCCTCGCCTTGATTCAGCTCGTTGTATTACTTGTCGCCAATCTTCAAGACCCTCTCGCCTCATCTCTTCAGTTATTTGCGTTTTCCACCAAGAAGGCGTTTTGTACTCCGGGTCCTCGCAATAATTACATAATCCCGTGGTAGCGTTGACTGAAACGCCTAAGCTTCCATCGAGTAAAATGCACTTTTTGCACATGTGTTCAAGTTCTATCATAATTCTTTCTTATCTCATATTTTTAAATCCCTGATAAAATAATTTTATTTAAAGAAAAAATTCCAAATTGGTGGTAAATCTTAGGAATCCATTTATAAGACTAGAATTTCTTATTATTACTTGGGTTTTGTAATAGTAAATCATGTCGAGTTTTAAGCTAAAAGTTATATTATTTGGGAGGGATTTAGTTAAAAATCGGTTAGTTCAACAAATCGTTAAAAATCGGTTTGCTGCAGACTATAAGCTAACGGTTGGAGTCGATATTTTAACTAAAGATGTTGAGTTTCAACTAAGTGAGCTTGCTACTCTATCGCTATGGGATATTGGAAGACAACAAAGATTTGAGTTTATTCGCTCGACTTTTTATAAAGGGGCTGCGGGAGTAATATTGGTTTTTGATTTAACTAAGGAGGAAACATATACTGAAGTTAGAAATTGGTTTACAGAAATTATACAGGTTACAGGTCATAGACCATTTTTATTAATTGGAAATAATATTGACTTGCTTAAACAAGACGATAAAACTCTCTTTAGAGAAGAGGCTCGTGAATTTGCTAAAATTGAGGGTGGATTCTATATTGAAACGTCTCCAAATGATATTGATATTGTTGAAGATGCGATTTGTATATTAATTCGTAGAATTATTGATTTAAGAGGTTGAAACACTATTTAAAGGACTACTTTTAGGGGTGTTTTTTTATATTCCTTAAACTCTTAAAAGAAAATCCTTTAATGTGCTAAGACTTTTCTATATCCTTCTTAGTAAGAATCTTACCATATTTCCAGCGCGAGATTGCTTCAATTGGATAATTGTCTAAACCTAATTTACGAAGAACAAAATTAAATAAGCCAATCAATCCAAGTGCTAAAATCACGCTTATAATAAACCCTATAATACTTATTTTGAGTACGGTCATATACATAAAAACAAATAAAATTCCAAGAATTCCGTTAGTAATTAAAATATAATGAACAAGATCAGTCATTTTGCTTGAATTGATTATATGTCGCTTCATAATACCCTGAAATCCGAACTGTAGATTAATAAAAATACTAAAAAAGGTAATTATTATTAAAATTTCCGAGATATGAGAAATTAAGTTTGGAAACAGAAAATAACTAGAGAATGGATAGGGTGTAATAAAATAAGTGGAAAATTGCTCTTTATAGATGGAGAGTTGATAGAAAAAAAAACTTATTAAGGCAACATCCATCGCCATTGCACAAACTGGCGCTGTTTTAGCGGGATTTGAATCAAGGACATGAAGTACAAAAATAAAGGCATAAATGGAAAAAATTGCCATGCAAAAGTTCATTATTGCAAACGATACAAATGAAATTGAAATAATAATTTGGTGGATTGATGGCACTGTCGGTTGAGATGGTGGAACAGGGAATGGGAAATTTAACGGATAAAAATAAATTTCGTATACCCAAACAAATTCAAGGAAGATAATAACAAGTATCAAGGTAATAAAAAATTGAAGTTGAATAAGAAAAACTATCCAATTTTTTGATTTTGTCTTCATTTTCTAAACTTACAATTGATTAATAAGGTTACTTAATAATAACAAGAAAGAATCGCTTTTTAATAATTCCCAGATTGAAGACTTATAAAGAATGATTTGAGAATTGAAATAAATCTTTTTTAAATTCATGGAAAGCTTTTAGAAGTTGTATACTATAGAAAAAAAAAGAAGTATATTACTTTATTTTCTTAAGATTCGCTTTTGAACTACATAGTGAGTTCTGAGCGGCGTGCAATGGGGAAAAATTGTTTTTATAGCGCGATCGTTGTTTGACCAAATTGAAGTTCCTTCAACATAGTTGAATCCGTACAATCTACTCGTTATTTGGCCAACATTTTGGAGCGAGGAAAAGATACCCCGTCCGGCGTACTCTTTTTTAATAATTACCGTATCGACGTTTAAATGCGTGAGCGGTTCTTTACTCCATAATTGGAATAAATTTGGGAGGGTCATTATTATCCCTACTAGTTCGCCGGTAGTTCGATCGAAAGCTACCGGGCAACAAGGGACGATGTTGTTAATGTCGCACGATCCCCAAGCCTCAATAAACTCAGGAATTGACGAATAAATGCTTGGATTAAAATCTTTTTTTACTGCGACACGATTTCCAAACGCAAGGTCGTACGATTCCATCATCTCAGCGAACCTAGATTGACCTCCGGGAGCGTCGGCTAATACCGAGTGAAAAGAAGATTGTGCTAGGGCTAATATCTTTGCACGTAGTTTTCTTATCTCACTGGTGGGTAAAAAGCGTAACACAATATCTTTATCTAGTTTGTTTCCCTTTGTCCAGTTACTATTGATTACTTCCAGGCAGCTGTATTTAGACTCTTTTTTATATCCCAATTCTACCAAGTACTCCAAGACTATCGAATTTGGCTCGTTAAATGCCACTCCATTAAGCATAGGTGCCTCAAAACCTTCGATTTGATATCCGATGCCCCCTATAATTTTTGGAAAGTTAATAGGACCCCGAATTTTTCTCAACTTGTTTTCTCGAACAAAATTTTCGCACTCAGCCATCAGTAGTTCACAGGAACTAAAATCTTTAGCGTGGAGCCAACCAAAAGTCGGGCATTTCATCCCGTAGCTTTTGTAATCATTGTCTATTTGACAGACTACGAATCCCGTTATATTTCCGTTTTCTTTTGTGTAAAAGAATTTTATTTTATAGTCTGGTTTGGAGAACTTTTCTCTAAAATAATCTAATAGTTCTAAAACAACAACGAGCTTCATTCTTTCGTCTGGTACATATAAAAGCTCTGTCAATACTAATTGAATCTCCGAATTATCCCGCGTATTGGCAACCCTAAGTACTTGATGGATTGATTTTTCTAAACTAATTTCCATTCTATAATCAACTTTTTATCTTTCTATAACAATTTAAGATATTATCTTCCAAAGAAGAACATATTTAAAGGAAAAAATCTAAAATCTCTTACTTTGTAACTGGCTTTATTAAATTAAAAAAAAGTACTAAATTAATCCAAAAATTAGAGCTAATAAACTACTTAAGGTTAATGCTACACCTATAGCAATTATGAGTTTATATCTGTATACTTCCTTCTGTTTGGCGATTAATTTTTCTTGCTTTATTCTTTCTTCTGGGTTATCCCTAAACAAACGCAGCCTAGCAGCTTTAGTTTTTCCTGCCATGGCTAACATTGCGCCCTCTCTTTTATCGCTAAGAGTAGTAACAGCGGAAAATTTATACGAAATTAGAAGATAAATACCAGAAGGGAAAAGAAGTAAAAAATAACCGGGATAATCTGATATTGTAGGAGAATACTTAGAATAAAATATCATAAGTGTTATAAATGTAAAGATAAAATTATTGAAAGCAAATGCTCTAACTAGATAAATATAAAATGGGTTCCGTGATATCCACAAAAATAAGACCACGAACGCGAAGAGAGCAACTACAATGACAAATATTAAAGAAACTATCAGATTATATAAAAGAAAGATAGCAGTTAAGACCATACACAGTTCGATAAGGAATGTAAAAATTAAATCTTGAATTTCATATTTGTCTCTAGGTAAATCATTCATGTATATCTACTATAGAATTGGTTATATAAATGTTGTTAATGAAAATGGAGTTAAATATTAATTTGTAGATTTAATATGTTTACTAAATCCTGACCTACCGGAAGAAGCTCAGCTTGGGGAACCTCTCCCTCGAAATAGTTAAAAACGACATAGTCCTCGAACGCCTTTTCCTTTTTACTGTAAGACCAACAAGGCACGTATCCCCTCGCTCTAAACCCGAACTCGTAAAATAATTGCTGATGTTCCGGACAAAATGCAGAAACAAATACTTCACTATATCTAATAGAGTTTTCTTTCATACACTTTAAAAATTCTTCTAAGTAGACATATAACTCCTCTAATGAACCAATGTGATACTTAGTTTTTTCTATATTTTGAATGTTAGGAGTGTGTAAAAAGGTAAAGTAAGATTTTGTTCCACTCAAGAAGAACTGGTAATATTTATAGCCGTATTTATCACTGATCAC
>JAUWDN010000261.1 GCA_030608765.1 Promethearchaeota archaeon | reverse complement strand
TACGATTCTAACAAACAAAATATTGCCATAAATCAATCTGATATTGATTGGACTAAAAATCAAATTATTGATATATCTAAAGATGATGCTATAAATGTCAAAAGATCAATGGCAAATCTTGAAGTCGTGTCATTTCTTGACGAGTGCGAGGCGAGGGCTAAAATTTGCGACCATGGACCGTATCAAATTAATGAAAACGAAGTCTTGATATTTAGAGAAATATCACATCTCTATGATGGTGGTAAACCTCATTTTCCTTGGTCTGAAACAGAAGCTATATCTCCCTTTAATAACATTGCTTTTGTTTTTCGATTAAAAGATATAGAAGCTAAATTTGACGATTTTGCTACTTTAGAATCTGTTCCTGCTGATTATCGTGATAATATAACTGGAGTTGCACTGTTAACTAGAGAGGGGAATAACGTCAAACCACTGGATTTAGACGTATTAGACCCCTTTAACGCTTATTCAGTAAATGCCAATAAAGAATTATTTTTAAAATTTGCTAAATGGGATAGAAAACAAAGATTAATTGCGGGGGCTTACGCATATTGTTACGGATACGCGAGGTATACTAATTTCGTTAGGGTTACTGACGAGATTAATTGGGAGCTTACTGAAAGAATAATGGATAAATACATACCGATCTTTATGGAAAGTGATTTCGATCCGGGAATTCCAAGATTACTAAGAAGTAGAGCTAAAAAAAAGAGAGAAGGTCCGTCCCTTTATTTACTACCACAGGATTGATTTACATGGATATTAACGAAAAAGGTTCTACTTTGGTTGAAGTTGACGAATTACTTCATCAACCTTCGAGTGAACTAAAATGGAGGGAATCTTATTATTTTAATTGGGCAGATCTGAAAAATAAAATTTCGGGATTCTCAACAATAGGGATAGTTCCTCATGAAAATAGGAGAGAGTTTGTATTCTTATTATTCTTAGAAGATCGAAATGAAGTATATTATAAAGAACCACCATTACAGGAATACGATAGCGATATTAATTCTATGTTGCGAGATAAGAAACTCTCATACAGGCTTGTTGAACCCTTCAAAAAATGGAAAATAATTTATAAATCGCGAAAATTAAAATTTGATATAACCTTTGAAACCAGATTTCCAACTTTTAATTTCGGTAAAGATTCTTCTAAATCTTGGCACCAACATTTTGAATCCTCAGGAGTAATCACCGGTAAATTAATTAGAAAAAACGGAGAAATTATTAATATCACGGGATACGGTCAACGCGATAAGAGTTGGGGTTTTCGAGACTGGCATCAGTTTGATAAATGGTACGCAGGTCATTTCCAATTCAAAGACTGGTCATGTGCATTTCGAAAAGATTATATTGAAAATCGAATAGATTTATCAGGTCATACTTCGAATAAAAAAGGAAATATTTCATTATCCAATTTGGAAATCAAAACTTTAAATGACTCTGATCAGTTTAAAAGTCCACTTACAATAACTTATAGCTTTACAGATGCAACTGATATAGAATATAAAATCAAAGCAGAGCGATTCGGAAAGAATTCGTTTATTCGCTTTGTTAGAAGTTTTCCCGGGGGATATACGGAATTATTTGAACAAATGGCCGTGATAGAGGATTTAAAAACTGGAGAGATTGGTGTTGGTATGATGGAACACTTAAGAACTTTTAAAAAAGAATAAAGGAATAGATTTAAATATTAAAAAGTCGAATTTCTATTAATTAGGATATTAATGAAATAATAATAAAACATTATTTAGTTAAAAGGATGTGATTAACGATTTGTGATTGGTGTTTGTCCCATGGGGCAGGTAAAAAATGGTATATGAATGCCCGAAATTACTCCAATGAGCTTGCCGAAGAATATAATATGAAAGAATATTTAACCGAGCAATGGATGAATTTTGAACAAGTTTTTATAAGAAAAATAATGGGTTTTTCGTCTAAAGACTTGGGATATAAGTTGAAAATGCCAATAATTGGTAAAATTCTCCGTTGGAAAGCTGAGAAGATGATCCATAGTGAAAAGAAAAATAGAAACCCTGTTAGGGCTGATGGTCATTTTGGACAGGTGATTCCGTTAGAAGACGCTCAGATCATTATGTCAGAACTAGCTGCTGAACCAATAATCCTTAATTATTGTATGTGTCGCTGGATGCAGAGGAAAAAAAAAGAAGCAGTATGTATAAATTTCGGTGTGCTTTCGGAAGTCTTAGAAAAACTACCGCGCTTTATTCCAAAAGATCGAACCGTAAGGATAGATCGAGAGACTGCGATGGAAAAATTAGAAGAGTTTAATAAAAAAGGATATATTTCTAGTGTCTGGTTTCAGCCAGTACCATACATTAACGCCATTTGTTCTTGCGAAAGTCCAGAATGTGGAGGACTTACTCTAAGAAACAATTTTGATTTAAACGCTATGTATAAAGCAGAATATATCATCCAATTAGATCAAGATAAGTGTCAAGGTTGTAAGTCGTGTGTTGCTATGTGTCAATTTAGTGCTATTCGTTTTATCCCTTCGATGAACAGAGTTATCATAGATTACGATAAATGTTTTGGTTGTGGTATATGTAGACATGCTTGTAAACATGATGCCTTAAAATTAATACCCAGAGAGGAGTATCCTGGATTTGATGGATCTTATTAGGTGATATTATGAGCAAAGCAAAGAAAAAGAAAAGAACTAAGATAAATATTGATTATTCTATATGTGGAGAAAAGGGTAAAATAGACCCAAGAGATTGTGGACTATGTTTGAGAGCGTGTGATCCTGCTGTTTTTGTAATGCATACGACAATTGGAACGGAAGACAAACAAGAAGACCCATATGATCCACAAGACTGGCGAATTACGCCCATTTGGGGTTCTTTATGTAGTCGTTGTTTCAAATGTGTTGAGGTTTGTCCTGAAAAGGCTATAACAATATCATGGTAAAGGATTACCTCAACAATTAAGTTCAAAAATCTTAAACTTTTTATTAATTTTAAACCATGCAACAAAAATTTAACCCTAAGGAAATCAAAATTGGTCTTAAATTACCTACAATTTTAACCCCACTAAGCTCAATTATTATTCGTATGGCATTTTTTGTAGATTACGTTTTTCCTCCGGTATTTAAAATATTTAAAATAATTGGGCGTTTGGGTAAACTTCAGAATATTAGTTTTTTACCTGAAAATGACGTCATTAGATTGAAACAAACT
>JAUWDN010000171.1 GCA_030608765.1 Promethearchaeota archaeon | reverse complement strand
TCCGGAATTATGTGGTCCAGCTATAACAATTTTAGAGTGTAATTCGTATTGCTGTTCTCTCAAAAAATCTATAAAATCTCGTTTAAGGTTAGTCGAAGTATTAATTTCGTTCGGAGTTGGAAATAATTCAGTGAACTTTTTTATCGTGTTATCGATTATTGGCCCGATATAATCAAGTCTGTCAACTAAATCGGTAATAAACAAAAATAAAACATTCTCCTCTGATCTATGAAATATTTGAAAGCTCTCAGATACGGGTCTATGGAGAATTTTGCCTTTCATCGGCATATCTATATAGGATTGAATAATCTTAATAACATTGTTCAATTCATCGTCTCCAAGTGCAAGGGCATAAGTATGGTTATAAATACAATCATTCTTATGAAATATGTGAATTTGGCGAAGCATTTTCTTCAGATTCTTATTTTTTTAACCTTTTTATTAGCTTTAATAATATATATTTAAATTCACATTAATATAGTTTACAATTTTCTTTAAGTCTAGTTGAAACACAATAGAAAAGTTTAGAATCTGTGATTAATATTACATAAATTGTAAGTTTCGATAAATTTAGTTGAAAAAGCTTCGAAAAATGCCACTCCAACCAGAACATATTGAGAAATTCTTAGAGGAAGAAATCGATTCTAAATATAAATCAGAGTTACTCGAACTTTTGAGGAAACGGATCGATAATTTATGTTTTAAAGAGTGTGAGATTGATAGAATACAATGTACATTAACCCCTCTCTGCTCCCGTAGAATGTTATTAAAACTTCGGTTACTAAATGGGCTTACAATTGAAGATCAACCTAATTTTTGTTATAGCGTTCATAAAAACATCATTTTTCGCGATTTTAGAAATAAAACAGTCATTTACAAACCTAACGATGCATATATATACTTAGTAGATTTTTTTGATGTTTTTTTCCACGGTGATTACAGGAAACTAAATAAGTTATTCTCAAAGAAAGATTTTAAAGGAGCTAATAAAATCTTTGACGATAGGATAAATAACAGAGACGAAGATTTCCAATATCTCTTATCTGATAAAAAGAAGTTTATGATATTTAAGTACGACGATAAAATCCATGTCTGTTTTATTGACGAAAATTACGCGCTCTGTAACGCTAACAGAGAAAACATAACTCATTTAGAACTATTATATGGATTATGTAAATTGTTTGCAGGGATATATTTTCCAGAGGTGAAGTTGAAACTAATTCCTTCTAATTGTGTGGAAATTACAATCATTATACCTAAAGATACTTTATTAAAAATAAGCAAAAACCCCCCCACAGATGAAGAATCTAAACGAGATAATTACATTTGGAATCTATTTCCAAGCGAATTAGACGCATTAAGTCAATTCTGTAAGGAAATAAATATTTATACGGATAAAAAAGGAAATCTAGCAATAAGACTAAATATTGGTGTAGAACCAGAAGTTCGGACGAATAAATATTCAAGCGCGTTGCTACGTTATCGAGATTTAAGGTTAATATTTAACATGCTATATCGCTTGTACAATGATTTCTATGTCTTACATGTGTAAATTTTAAATAAATAAAAAATTAAATAATTAATAAGTTGGTTAAAATGACTGATAAAGACCAAGAGAATCCAGAGATTACTAAAATTAAGGATTTCGTGAAGGATGAAAGAATAGACGATGCTGTAAACATTATCGCACTATACCTTGGAGATTCTACTCAAGGTGATTATCTTGATCGACTAGAAGATATAATTGAAATGTTATTATTACTTCACGGTGGAAGAATCGTTTTAAGGTTCTTAATAGAGCAACTAATTATCGACATTCCATCCTTATTAGAAAACCTTTCAAAACGAGATTCAGTTTTGCGTTATTCTTTTTTGTTATTATTAAAAACATTATGTGAGAATGAATGCGATTTATTTCTCCCTCATAGCGAGGATTTATTGAATTCTGACGATCCTAATGTACGAGAAGCAGATCTTCAGTTAATAATTTTTATGGCAGGGGGAGAAATTGAAATTGAAGATGAATCGCTTATTAATAAGATTGCTCTTACTTTAGCTGACGAAAAAGAGTTTGTAGTTGAAAAAGCAATTCAAGCTTTGATTGCAATCGGTACAAAACATCCGTCTTTTGTCACCAGAGCAGTTACGGGCTATGCTAAAATGTATCCCGAAAATGAAGAATTAAAAAACGCTGTAGATACGGTTTTAAAATCAATTGTAACTGTTGAAAAAATTGACGAAATAGTAGAAGAAACTCCTTCAGAAGATGAATTAATAGAAAGAGAGGAGATTGAGATAATTGATAAAGAACTAGAATTAAAGAAAAAAGAACTTGAAATCAAGAAAAAAAAAATAGAATTAATATAAAAAGAAAATGAATTATAATAAAAAATAATAATAGAAAAGGAAAAAACACTCAAGTTAAAAGAAGAACTACTTGAACAAGAAATACTCGAACAAGAAATTCTTGAACAAGAAGCATCTGTTCCAAAAGAAGCAGATCTTATACCTAAAAAAGTCAAGAAACAATTGAAAAAAGAAGAATCAGAGATCATCGATAAGGAAATCGAACTTAAGAAGAAAGATTTGGAAATAAAAAAAAAGAAATTAGAATTAGAGTTTAAGGAACGCGAAATTGAGGAGATGGCCATAGAGGAAAAAGAGAAAACGTTAAAAATAAAGGAAGAGCTAATAGAAAAAGAAAGTGAATTATCTCAAGCAGAAATTGAATTAAGACAAAAGATAATCGAAGAAAAAGAGCAGAAAATCATGGAAAGTGAACTCGAAAGAGCAGATAGAAAGCTTAAAGAACTTGAGGATAAAGACAAGGATGATGACAACAAAAATGAGAAAGGTTAAGCATTTGAATTAACTCAATATGTAAAGGTTTAATTGATTTTATCTTCTGTTATCGGAGCAGTATATAACCGCTTTATTATTTTCCTAATCTCACCCACTTTTATGCTATCGGGGGGTAACCCTTTTTGTATTGCTTTAGCAAGTCTGTATGCAAGCTCAATATAATTCAAATCTTCCAAAAATTCGACAATTTGGATTTTATAATCATTATCATCGACTCCTTCTCCGTATTCCATTAATTTTTCTTTCAATAAAAGATCAATCTTGTCAGTTCTTTCAATGTGTCGCACCTTTTTAACTAATTGGTTAAAAGAATTGAAAATATTGTAAAGTTCAGAACGGGGATAATCATCAATGTTCCTTAAAACGTAGAATATAAATAATTCCGCTTTTTCAAAACGCTTAATTTTTAAACTTATTTCTAATAATTCGAGGAGTGCCTGTTCGTAAAGGAATTTACTTTCCACATTGGGGACGATTTTTTCAAAGATCCAATCAATCAAGTTCGGTTGATTAAACCTTTCTATAACATCAATGAGGAGTTTTATTATCGAAAAGTATAACTTAGCATTTTCTGTTTTGGTTGCCGTTAAAAACGAAACCAGAGCATATTTGATCCTACCCATAGCATCGTCTAAATTTACCGGTGTTTCAGCGAACTTATAAAACGCAGATTCTAAAATTGGTTGAACCTTTTCTCTATTTTTAAAATCATATACAAAATATTCGCTCCAATTCGGGGCGATTTTTTCAGTACTTGCTTTTTCCTTCAATTTTACAGGAGCTTTTTTTAACGCTTTCGGTTTAGAACTTTGTATTTTTTCAGTTAGATTCTTAGCTTCCGTTTCAGACAAAAATTCTAAAATTATTTTGTTTTTTTCGTTAGGTACACTAATTTTAAAGAAAACTTCTTCATTTTCGTCAAATAACGCTTCTCTTAATTCTTTTGGGAACGTAATTCCCGTTTTAGTCTTTTTAATAACTTCTTCGAAAAAGAAATCGTTATCTTGTTTCTTATCTTCTACCATAGTTAATGTTAAGAAAAATGATTTTTTAATTATTTGTTGGAATACAATAAGAAGTTGTTAATATGTCATTAAATGTCACCCTGTGATATTCACCAGCTCTACCCCTCGAATGTCATAATTTTTATCTATGAAGCATAATATTGCATGTCCTTTATGATTATAAACGAGAGGCACAGGATAAGACTCAGCATTTTCAATAAAACTTCTTTTGACGATTACTGGAAGCACAGTATTACACACCATGCAAGGAACCTTAAGATCTCTAACAGAGTTTAGCGAATTAAAGTTGTTTATGATATTATCAACCTCTTCTTTAAATGGGCTAAGTATCGTAGTAGAAAAATTATCATATTTTATGTAAGACTCAATATCATATATTTCGTTAAAAACTACAGAGACTCGCTCAATTAAAGCTTCTAACAATTGAAATTGGACTTCGTT
>JAUWDN010000184.1 GCA_030608765.1 Promethearchaeota archaeon | reverse complement strand
TACTGAGAACTTAGATCGAGTACTAATACTTTATTTTGATGAATTAGAGTCTCCATATAGAATGCTCGGTGAGACTGCAGAAAGAAAGCTCCTCGAAATACTAAAAAGGTTATATAACGAAGTTAAAGGTTTAGTTATTATCATAGCAGTTTTGAAAGAAATTTGGCCGCGGATTCTAGAAATTGCGGATGCCCCATTACGTTCAAGGATGGAACCTGAAGAAGAGTTAAAGCCTTTTAGTTTAAATGATTTAAAAATCTTTTTTAGCAAGTCCATGGAAAGGTTCTGGGAGGATAACAATTTAAATCCACCATTGTATCCGCTATTCCCATTAAACGAAAAACTAATTGAGATAATTTACGAAAAAACCCAAGGAAATCCAAGAAATTCCATCAAACTTTGTCGAAGGTTCATTGATAAAGTTGTTACGGAGGAAATGAGTGTAGAAGAATTATTAAAGGCAAGTGCAGATATCGTAGCAACTGCAAAACCACCTAGAAGAGAAGTGGAGGAAGATGTTATAGATTTTTCGAAACCACGAGAAGTTATTAAAAAGACAATTGAGGAAATATTAGCAGAAGAAGAATACATTATAGATGTGAACCCATCTTCAGTAGCAGGGGCGACTTTAAAAAGTATTATGAAAGTGGGAGAAGAAAAGAATAAGGATTTCAATACTCAAATGGAGTATAAATTCATGATGGGAAAGAGGAGCCAGACTATAGCTGCATTGATTGAATTTAAAGGTAAGAAATGGGGTTTGGAGATTCCTTCGATCAAAACTTTTGATAGAAGTGCGGGTGTTGCGGGTTACTACGCTGCAAAAAGGTTAAAGGATGCTATTGATGAAAAAGCAATTGATTCAGCAATTTTAATAGTACCAGCTGGTAGTAGTGGAGCTAAATTTGAACTGATTTTACAAAACAAACCAGAAATTCACAAAGTGGAGTTAACAAACGAAACAGGAGAAAGTCTGATCGCCAACGCATTAACTTATCCATCAAAAGAAGGTTGGGAAATAGCCAGAATTATTTTTCCAGATATTGGAAAATATACTCCACCACAAGTTGAAGAACCCTCAGAAAATTCTGAACAATAATAAAGTTAAACTTTTTTTCAATTTTAGTAATAAAATCGCTTATAGTTTTTGTAGAAGTTCCTTAATTTTTTTATCTAAATTGAACAATTCTTTAGCTAATTCGTCTGCTCTTTTACTATTTTTAAGAAATTCAGTTAATGTCGTTGTTGTTTCATGCTCCTCAAATGAGTTCGAAATATTTATTAAAGTATCTAATGGTTTTATTAATTCGTGATATAAATGAAGTTTATTATTGTGTAAATCTTCTACTTTATTTTCAATTTCCTTAAGGATTGTTTCCTTTTCTTTAATTAAATCGGGAAATTTTCCTACTTGCTCAGCTTTATTTGTTAAAAACGAGACGATATCTTCTTCTTGAATGATTTCTGCAAGCTCAGCAGCTTTTATAAAGCTTTTTTTAGCTTTTTTATAGAAGCCTTCGTTTAATTGTTGTTCAGCAAGTTTAATTTCTTCCGATAATTTCTCAGGAATTTGCTCTCCCAAATTAATCAATTCTCTAGCTTCATGCAATTTGCCATCGTCTAGCAAATTTTTGGTTTTATCGTTGATTGTTTCTTTAACCATAGATGGTTCTTTTAGCTTTTCCATCAAAGTGAAAATGGAATCAAATTCTTTCTTCAATAATGCTTCCAGTTTTCCTTTATCTTCTGTGAAATCTTTAACAACTTTGGTTGCGATGTTTTCAAGTATACTCTTCAAAGAAACTAAGTCTTCATCTTGTTTTAGAACGAAACCTAAGAATAGATTATCTCGTTCAATAGATTTCGCATTAATTTTTGACGAATAATACCTTAAATCCTCATTCCAAAAAATAGTAGTAGAAAATTCTTTTTGGATGTGTTTTTCTTCAAAATCCTTTAAAGTTTCTTTATTTACTTTATTCTCCTGAGCCAAATAGTATTCCGCTAATACATTTGGTCCAAATGTTTCGTCAATCTCATAAAAAAATAATCCTAAGGGCATAATACTGATTCTCTATATAATTTTACAGATTAAAATTATTATTAATTACTAGTTAATGAGTGTTTAATTTTATATTTTTATTTGTTCTATATAATTCATGTATTATCAAAGAAGTGTGAAAAATGGAAATTGTGGATACATATTGTGAAGCATTTGAAGGGTTGGTAGTTCAATTAATGGTCACTGCTCAAGACGCAGAATTCTTAACTAGAGCTGCAAACGCATTTACTGCGCTACCTTCAACTGTTTTCGGAGATGCTGAGGGAGGTATTGTTCGGTGGCTTTCCGAAAAAGAAACTATCGATGGAAGGTTGGGTGCAATCGTTCAATTATGGGTAACAGGAACGGGTAAGAAAGCTACAACTAAGTTTTATGAACAACTTGGCCGTAGAATGAGACAAGGAGTTCTTGTTGTTCCGACAACCGCAGTTTATAATTATTATCCAAAAGAAACTGAGTCGAAATTTAATATGATGGATAATGTAGGTCATTGTGGGGACGGTTACGAGTGGATTGTTGAAAAATTTAATCGAAACATGATTAACATCCCAATTATGATGGGTTACGATTTTTTAATTGAAGAAGAAATTTCTTACGCAAAAGGAGTTATGGGAGGAAATTTATGGTTATTTTGCAATTCCGTCGATTCTGGAATTAGAGTTGGAAGAGAGGGCGTTAAAATATTATCTGAAATCGATGATATATGTAGCACTTTTGATGTATGTTCAGCGGGTTCAAAACCAGTCCCCTCTGATGCTAAATATCCCGAAATAGGTCCCTCAACAAATCACCCCTTTTGCCCTACACTTAAAAGTAAGTTATCTCCAAACGAATTCCAAGTTCCAACGGGAGTGAAGTCGATACCGGAAATAGTATTTAATGGTCTTCAACTTGAGGATGTAAAATTAGCAATGCAAAAAACTATAGAGGGTATTTCTGATATGGATGGTTTGCTTAAGATTTCCGCTGGGAATTACGGAGGTAAACTAGGTAAGTATAAGATATACTTACGGGAATTAGGTTTAAAAGAAAGCTATTTTAGTTAACTTTAACTTATTTTTTATAGGTCAATGTTTTATCATTTAGGGGTTGAAAAATACCCTTTTTAAAATTAGAAAATTTTGGATACTTTTCATAGAACACCTGTTCGATAACATCGAGGGGTAAATCCGCGTGGATACCTCTATCTTGGACATATTCTCCAAATTTTCTACCCTCATTGTCGTAACTAGCAAATACGGCATCATTTTCCCCGTCAAATTCAACCATCGGAATAAAACCTGCTTTTATCGCAGTTCCTTTGTCAAAAGAAGGAGTCAATTTTACCCATATATTATTTAGGTAAATTTCGCTATAGCCATGGTAATGCATGACATTAGTTTCCATATAATCTATAAGTTTTTGAGATATTTTGTGATTTATCAAATCCACTAAATGAATCCGCGCGGGAATTCCAATAGCTCTAGCAAATGAAGATAATAGGACAGACTTAGAGACACAAAAACCATTTTTTCGTCTTAACGTAACGCTTGCTTTAAAGTTCGCCTTGATAGATGGAACATATGTGTACATATTATATTTAATTTGGTCTCTTACCCAATAAAAAAGAGCTTTTACTTTCTCTTTTTCAGTTTCTAATCCTTCGGTAATCTCAAAGGCTTTATCACGAACAAATTTTTTATTAAAATCGAAAAATTTGGTAGGTTGTAGATAAATATCAAAATTCCCCATGATTATGAAAAATTTTAGTTATTTTTGAACATTACCATTCAGATTACTTTCACTAAAAAGAAAATTTAGAAAAAAGAATTATATTTTTTTCGCGATTAAATCAATTATATCTATTACAGTAATTTTTTCTTGTAAATCGGTTTCCATTTCTTTATACGCGTCACGAAAATTACCAAAACAAAATGGACAGCTCGTGGTTAAAATTTGCGCTCCCGTATTTATGGCTTCTTGTATTCTTTCCTTTGAAATGTCGAGCGCTAAATCTGGAAATTCGCTTTTTACGCCT
>JAUWDN010000129.1 GCA_030608765.1 Promethearchaeota archaeon | reverse complement strand
TGTTTATTTCAAATCAAATAGCGCGAGTGGTTTAGACGTATAACGACACTTTCACCATGAAAAATTCGTGTAAAGCGTTAAACGCTCACACCGTGTAAATTTTCGCTAATTAAAGGCGTTAATCTCGACGGTCGGGGGTTCAAAAGTTTGAAAGTTTCTTTCAAATTGAAAAATTCCCCCCTTGCGCATTAATTTTAAGCAGATAAAAATATTTAACTTACGTTATTTATGGTAAAAACCAAAAAAGTTTTATTTTATATTACATTTTACAACTCAATTACTAATTCTTAGGATTGTGTTATGTCTTCTTTTTTAGAGTCTCGTGAATTGAGAAAGTTGTATAAAGAAGTTCGGAAAACTATCAAAGTTGGGTCGATATTCCTTACTCGATACGAAAAAGCGCGTATAACGGGCGCGCGTGCTCTACAGATAAGTTTTGGAGCACCAATCTTAATACATAGGCCTACGGATGTGATAGACCCTATAAAGATAGCTTTACTTGAATTAAAATCTAAAATCTTGCCATTAACAATAAGACGAGAGTATCCTAGCGGAGAATATCAAGATATTTCGATTAATAAATTAATTCTTAAAAAAGATTAATTAATAAAGCGTTATTGAATTCTATATTTCCCTCTTTCTGTAAGAATGTATACGTTGTTTCCTTCAACCTGTTCTACTTCTAAATAACCTTTAGAAATTAAGGTATCTAAAATTTTTTCTAACTCCGCCTTTTTAAAAGGTTCAATACCCAACGGTATTCTACTTTGATTAGCAACTATAGCAATTCGCGTAAGTAACATTCTTTTACTAATAAATGATTCAAGAATTGTAAGTTCGTCGTTATTAAGGCGTTCAAATTGATCGTGTTCCAAATATTGCTCTTTAAGAGTGATTGCGAGATCTAATGTTTCAGGGCTAATTTTTTGTTTCTTAACTTCGACATGTTTTAATTGAACAAGGTCTTTTGCAACCGGTGATTTTTTAGATTGAGCCATTTGCTCTAGATATTTACGAATTTTTTCTTTATCCTCTAATTCTTTTTTCAAATTCTTATCTTCTTTTTCATTCTCCATAATAATACGATAAGGAATTTAATTATAAAAATTTATATTTAATTAATGAAAGAAGTCTTAAAGTTGAAAACAGGAGAAAAAATTTTCATTAGGCATATAAATGAATTAGATATTGATGGAGTTTGGAACAACTTCAATGCTGTTGTTGAAGAAGGGATATATCTTCCTGTTTTATTCCCGGTTAAATCAAGATTTGAAAAACAATCATGGTATAACAATATTAAAAAAGAAAGAGAAATTTGCATAGTCGCTGTTCACCCAAAATTAGAAATTCCTTACAATATTCTTGGACAATGTGAAATATCAAGCTTAGACTGGGACGCTGCAACTCATGTCGGTAGTCTAGGGGTAATTGTGCAAAAAAAATATCGAGATTTAGGAATAGGTTTTCATATAATTGATATGGCTATTCGAGAATTTAAGAATTTAAATAATAAAGAAAAAATCATTCTTAGCTGCTTTTCAGATAACAAAAGGGCTCTCTATCTATATAAGAAATTGGGTTTTAAAATTATTGGTACGAGAAAAAATCAGTTTTATATGGATTCTACCTATTATGATGAGATATTGATGGAATTATGGATTGACGATTTGTTAGCCAAAGAAACTTAGTTTTTATAAATTTTATAGAAGTTTTTTACGGATATCGGGTTCTCTTCTGATAAAGGTTCCAACTCTCAGGAGTTAATGGATTTTGGTTTAAAAAAATAAAGTTTAAATTCGTCAAACTATCTATATAGCTCAATTTAAAATCTTTTATATTATTATTTTCTAAGAAGAGAATGATTAGCCTCTTAAGATTTCTTATTCCCTCTAAATTTTTAATACGATTATTATCAACGAATAGCTCTTGAAGATTTAAAAGAGTTTCCAATCCATTAAGCGAATCAATTTTATTATTAGATAGCTCTAATTTGATTAAATTTTCTAGTCTTTCTATGTTCACAATTCTAGTAATAAAGTTATCTGATAAGCTTAAAACCTTTAAACTTACTAAACTGTCTAATCCACCGATATGAGATATTTGGTTTCCGTTTAAATATAATGTGGTTAAGTCTTTAAGCTTCTCTAATCCAGAAATTGTTTTTATCTCATTAAGAGATAAATATAAGCTTTTTAATCTGTTCAAACGACTGAGGTTTTTAAGTTTTGAAACATTATTATAGCTAAGGTTTAAGTGTTCTAAATTAGTTAAATTATCTAGATTTTCTATTTCTGTAATTAAATTCCGATCTAATGAGAGTTTCTTTAATTTAACAGTATTCAAATTTTCAATTTTCTTTATTCTATTTGAAGAAAGATTTAATTCCTGAAGGGTTATCAGTTCATTTAAATTATTTATCTGACTAATTCTGTTTTGAGAGAGATTTAAGGTTTTTAATTGTTTTAAGTGGTTCAAACCACAAATTTTTTGAATATTGTTTCTTTGAAGAATTAAGTGCTCTAATTTAAAGAGCCTACTAAATCCTTTAATATCTGTTATTGATTCTAATTTAGAGCCCTCACAATTTAATAAAATTATTAAATCGTCCCTAAGTGTAACTCTATACCCACAAACATTTATATAATAAAAATAAAGAATAAAGTTAAAACAGATTTCTAATATTTTAGGCGGAATTGACGTGTCTAAATCAAAATTAAGAATCTCCTCAGAAAAATTATTCAATCTACTCTCAATGCTTAATTTAATGGTTTTTTTCAAGTAATCTTTGATAATTTTTCGAGATTTTTTTGTATCTTTTAAATTTAATAGTTCTACAGCAAATAATTTTTGATCAATATCAATTACATTATTAATAGTAAATTCTAAAAGAGAAACGAACTTCTTATAGTGAGAATACTTATCTCGTATTATATTTCCAGATATAGCTCTTATGTTAAAGTTTTCATCCGAAAGAAACAATTGCTCTAGAAATCTGAACTGTTTTTGATCATCTATCAAGGAATAGAGGTTTAATGCACTTATCCTTAAATTATTATCGTCAGAATTTATGATCCACTGCTTTAACATATCTCTTGCTGCTTTATCACCAATTTTCTCTAAATTTTTTTTAATATATTCAGGAGTTAAATCCATTTCAATAGCTTTATGATAATTTGTTAAAAAAATACGCTTTCTATTCCATAATAATAATGAATATTTAAAATGTATAGTTGAATTTAGTATCGTTTATTTTTTAATATACAAATTCATTTGTATACACAAATCGTTTCTATTGAGGCTTCAAAAATTAGGATTTTGTTCACCCTCCTTTTTAAACAAAAAAAGTAATAATCGCTTTTATTTGCCTAATCTTAAACAGTAAAAATTATTTTTCTAAAAAGGCGTTCTTTTATCTCGCTTTTTTTTTGTAATAAAAAATATTTATATATATCAAATTTATTATTATGATAATTTGAATTTGTTATAATTTATCGATGTTATTATACACTCAAAAAATAATAAGATAAACAAAAAAATCAAAATACTATTTCAATAAATTAAAAAGCTGAATATTATGGCAGAAGAAGAAAGTTTTTTAAACGCGAAAGCCTTAGTAGTCGATAATGGAACTGGAATTTCCAAAAATGGGTTCGCCGGTGAAGACCAACCTCGTTCTGTATTTCCAACTCTTATAGGTTATCCTAAATACGAATCGATAATGACTGATGTTGAGCATTACACTCGTGAATACTATATAGGAGAGGAAGCTATGCAACTTAAAGGCGTTCTAAAGTTAATGTTCCCTGTAGAACATGGTATTATTGAAGATTGGACTGCTATGGAAAAGATCTGGCATTATACATTTTACACTGATTTAAGAATCGATCCTAGCGAACATCCGGTCCTTCTAACTGAAGCCCCATTGAATCCAAGACCAAACAGAGAGAAAATGGCCGAAATAATGTTTGAGACGTTCAATATTCCTGCCCTTTATGTTGCAATGCAGGCTGTCTTGTCTCTTTATGCCTCTGGGCGAACAACGGGATGCGTAATAGATATTGGGGATGGAGTTTCTCATGTTGTACCTATTTTCGAAGGTTTCGCTTTAAGTCATGCAATCCAAAGAATCGATCTTGCAGGCCGTGATATCACAACTTACCTACAAAGATTACTCCGACAAAAGGGATACTCATTTACAACTTCTGCAGAGAAAGAAATTGTTAGAGATATCAAGGAAAAACTCTGCTATGTAGCAATTGACCCAGAAAAAGAGATGATGCTCTCTAAGAAAGTTGCTGGGATGGAGAAAAGCTACATGCTTCCCGATGGAGAGACAATTAATGTAGGTGTAGAAAGATTTTTAGCACCCGAATGCTTCTTCAATCCATCAGTAATCGGGAAAGAGTTAGAACCTCTCGATGATGTAATTGTTGGTGCTATTACCGAATGTGATGTCGACCTTCGTAGAGACCTTTATGGTAATATTGTCCTTTCTGGTGGCTCAACAATGTTCCCTGGAATTAAAGAACGCTTAACCAAAGAAATTAAAGAACAGATTCCAGAATCAGTTGATGTCAAGATTATAGCCCCCCCAGAACGTATGTATTCCGTATGGATTGGTGGTTCTATCTTGAGTTCCTTGAAAACCTTCCATAGAATGTGGGTTACGAGGCGCGAATACAAGGAGATGGGACCCCAAGTGATACATCGCTGTTTTTAAGCCCATTCGGGCAACCAATTAAATTTTATGAATTTTTTTATTTTTCTTTTTTAATTTTTACTAACTTATTTTAAACAATAACTTTTAAATATCTAAAATATAATCATAAATTTGATTGTATTATAGAATTTTAAAATATCTCTAAGGATATTTTAGGGTTTGATCCAAAACATTTTCAAGCAATAAAAATGAAGTGGTA
>JAUWDN010000196.1 GCA_030608765.1 Promethearchaeota archaeon | reverse complement strand
AAATTCTTTGCTAAACGAGAATAAAAGTCGTAGTCCTCTTTTTTGATTTTGATTTTAACTGAATGTTCTTCGAACGTACTAACTAATTGTTTGGATTTTGTTAACTTTTTTATTATTGAAATAAAATCTTTCTTATCTGAGAGGTAAAAAATCCCTCCTTTAGTGTCGCTTGCTAAAATATTCAATTTTACGTCATCTCTAAAGAATCTTTCTTCTTTTTCTGCTACTCTTATAATGTCTATGAAAGTCGGTATTGCTTTGATATTAGAAACTAATCCAAATAATGCGTCTGTATAGTCTTCAGATAGATCGCTAGGAGTATCAGTTATTATGATAATCCTATTGAGCCTTGATTTTTTTTTGACGGTCTCTGCAATATACGAAAAAATGTAAAAGAGTCCATTTTCGAAAAAAGATTGCTTCTTAGGACGATTTTTCCAATTTTCTTCAATTGCGTTTTCAATAATATCAGAATCTTTTTTATCTGTTATAAAAATAGGGTTTCCAGCGTCCTGAAAGATCAATAAACCATAATGTCCTTTAATGTTGGTTTTATTTTTTTCAGAGATGTAATACTTAATGGCTTTTATGACTTCCTTTTTCTTAAGAATTTCTTTAGTTAAATCTATGTAGAAGAAAATATCCTCATACGAACTCATAATAATATTTAAAACCTAACGTCTTTATAATTTAGTGTAGATAGTTATTGTTTAAATATTTTTTTTAATCCAAAAAACTTTAAAAAATAAACATTGATATTACTAATTATTAGAAATAAAAAGGAATGAGACCAATATGGAAGAATTTTTGAAAAATATGCAACTTTCAGATAGAGCGATTAAATTATATCTACGATGCATTGGTCAAGAGCCGTTATCTTCTTTTGAACTATATTCTATTTTACCGAATATCTCTCAAGAAGAATTTTCGGATATAATAAAAGAACTCATTGATGCTGGTTTATTTGTACCAATTAAAAGTCAGAACTCAAATTTATTTTTACAATATTTAGCACTCCCTCCGATTAATCCTATTTTAATTTACTATGGTAATATTAATGCCAACCTAGATAACATTAAAAACCAACTACAAACACTTATATCGCATTCCTTAATCAATATCTTCCAAGAACATAAAGTAATTGAATTAGATACTATGTTTAAAGCCACACAAGAATTAAGAAAAGATATAGAAGAGGATGTAATAATACAGAAACAGGATGTTGATGACATTGTTCATGGTATGGAAGTTTTGAAAGTCGTTAAAAAAATATTGGAAGCCCTTCATCAATCAATCAAAGGCATTACACAAACTCAATTTTCTTATTTAATCAAGTTAATCACTAACATTAAGAAAGATATTAACAAAAAAGTTGAATCTTTAGAATTAAAAAAAAACGAAAAAGCTGTAAAAGACGTAATAGAAGAGGTATTCAAAGAGAATTTTAATAAGTTTCTAGGAGATTTTACTGCTAACCTACACAAATTAATAGAAGAGGAATTTGAAAATACAATCGAATCTCTTAATAATATAATTGATTCAACATTTCAATTTCGAAACGATTTTCAGATGCTACTACTAAACATGTTGAACAGTTACGAGAAGAAAATCAATACAATAATTGAATTAATTAAAACAAAACGAGATAATTTAACTGACGATCTTAAAGATTTCGAAAATGTGATTCTAGAAAATTTTAAAAGTATAATTCATAATTCTGTTGATTCTGTTACTGCTTTAAATAACCCCATTAATAATGCATTGGAAAGTTATTTAAATTCAGTTACTACATCAGATGAGAGTGAACTAGATGATTTCTGGCACATTAGAAGTATTTCAAGAGTAAACGAAGAAATTATGCATACAATATCTCAGTCAAAGGAAAAATTAATGATCATCGTTCCCAAGCTTGAAGATCATTTAGCAATTGATGATTTCAAGAATGTTTCAAAAAGTCTGAAAATGGACATTGCCTCATCTGAGGCTCATACGAATAGTCACGTTAAAAAATTGAAAGAACTCAAAAACTTCGAATATCGAGTTCTTAAAAACGATAATGTAATTATATGTAAAAGCGATGATAACTACTTTCTAATTGGAATAATTAATGTGGATTCGCAAAATTCCTTACAAGATTTCATAGGATTTGCTACTAGTAATAAAGCTCTGATTAAATTATTTCTTTTTGTTATTAATGCCGTTTGGGATACTGCTAGCTCTAGTTTGCATGAAACGCCAAAATCCCTTACTATAACCGACTCAAAAGTGAGTAAACCAGCAAAAGCAACTAAACCAATTACTTCCACTCATTTTAAACCATCCAAAAAAAAACCTACAACTCCACTCCCTAAACAACTAGCCAGTACGGAAACTGAAACATCAGCTGCCGTTAAATCGGACGAAAAAATCTCAAACTTAACGAGAAAGCTCCAGAGTAAATTTGAAAAGCCTCCTAAAAAAATAGATACCAAACCAACACCTAAAAAAACAGAAGAATCTATTAAAGCAAATAAAGATGCAGCAATACTCATTAGAACTGCCTTCAAAAGTTTAATTCAAAAACTCCACAAACTTAGCGGAGAAGAATTCAGTAAAGAAATGGAAAGTATCGCAGATTTAATCTTGGAAAATCTTGGTTTCAGCGTAACTTTACATAAGATAAGAAGTAAAATTAATCAATATAAAAATCATTTAGGTCATCTAAACGAAGTAGATATAAGCCATATCATTGAGAGCATTGAGGAATGGGAGAATCACTTGCTGTAAAACTCCTAGCTTATTTTTATTAAAAAATTTAATTATTCAGATTTTCTACTTTATTCTGCTTTCCTTTCTTTAGCAAATTAAGAAGAATTGAATGCAGGATTACCCATCCAAGTAACAAAATAAAAGAAATTAAAAAGATTAGTGAAACTATGATAGACACTGTGGGGTTCGGGTTCCAAATACCAAGGAAAGCGAATATAGGCCCTAAGGGCGCAAACATGATAAATAGATAATAGACGCTTTTACTTTTTTGCTCAAATTTTATGTAAGTAGTTATATTTAACCATCCAATAAACACTAAAAGGAACGGCACAATATAATAGGCTACATCTAAGAACTTTAAATTACCATACGAAATCGCATAAAAATAATTTGTGTAAAAATACCCAATCATTATTAAACAAGTCACTGGAGTTGGTACGCCGGTATATCCCGGATCGGTTAAAATGTTAAATCTAGCTAATCTTAAAATCGCACATAACGCGAAGCAGATACATCCGATTATTAGAATATAATCGTAAACAGTCCCGGTTTTAAACGCTTGAAAAGATAAAATGGCTGGTACTATACCAAATGTAAGTGAATCGCTTAAGGAATCAAGTTCCTTTCCCATTTCGTTTACAGTTCCAGTTTTCCTCGCGATGTATCCATCAATTAGATCAGTCCCTAATGTAAGTGATACAAGAAAAAAACTTAAAGATAACATGTGTAGGGTTCCAAGCGAACCATAAATCAACGCGATTATACCTAGTGTTGTTCCTATTAGCGTCACATAGTCTTTAATTTTTAATAAACTTGGTATAGTTAATTTAGCTGACATTTTTTTCCCACTTCTTCAATATACTATAAGTAAAATCTTAGTCTAATTAAAATATTTCTTAATATTGCATGTAGAATTTCGTATCTATCCTTACATTTATTAGACTAAATTGATTATTGATGATTAAATTAAAATGTTGATGAATTGTAGAAAAGGTTGATTTTATGAATTGCCCAAATTGTGGAGACCCAGCACAGGGTGAAGATCAGAAATTTTGTGAAAAATGTGGAACTGAATTACGATCCGTTAAGAAACCATCCGAAAAAAAAGAAAAAATTAACCAAACCTCTTCCCCAAGCCAAACTTCTCTGGATAATAGTAACCTATTTGATATTAACCGGAATTACTACTTGATACATGAGCGTATGTGGGAC
>JAUWDN010000277.1 GCA_030608765.1 Promethearchaeota archaeon | reverse complement strand
TTTTCTAAAGCATCCGATATTTCTGGCGTTAAACTATGTTCTATTTTGCAGCAGAGCTCATCGAGTTCAAATGTATCGTCCACGCCTAAAACATCTTCAAAGAAATGCTTCCATTGGTTATAATTATTAAGTGTTGTTAACGCGATTTTTTTTCCTTTCGCAGTTAGTCTTACTGATTTCCGTGGATACCACTGTATGTAATTATTCTCTTTTAGTTTATATAACATACTTGATACTGAAGCGGGTTTAACTTTAATAAAGTTAGATATCTCTGAATTTGAGACCCACCCTCCTCTGTTTTTCCTAGATACCATATAAATTGCTTTAAGGTAATCTTCGTATGTATCTTTAACTTGCGACATCGCATTTTGTATTAACTTTATTGAAATTTTTTAGGCATGAAAATAAAAAAAAATGAAAAAAAAATTATTCTTTTTTCTCTAATTCTTCAATGCTTTTGGATATGTCTTCAAGAGCATTACCGATCCCTTTAAGTTCAGATTCTAGGTAGCTCTTTTCCTGTTTTAGCATTGCTAGTTTCTCTACTGGCTCTAAAGGGACTCTTGGAGCATAAACTGGGGCAGTAGCTACAAAAGGCGGATAAACCGGCTCTCTATAACCCCATCCGCGCCCATATCCTCTTCCTCGTCCGGGACCCCACGCCATCCCTCGACCTCCACCTCGTCCATAACCAAACCCTGGACCGTAAGCATATCCTGGAGCGTCGTATCCCGCACAATATCCTAAACCCCTTCCAGTTCTCGTCCCATAACCTCTGGGACCCGTTCTATCTCCACCTGGCATTATTTTAGTACCATCTCCTTATATTTAATTCGTTTTTTATGAAAATTAGATTTTGAATAATCATTATTAATAATAATATTAATAATAATCGTTCATTTCATGCTATGAATCATATATCAAATACAATATTTAAGTATTATGAATAATTATCCAAAATAATTACTTAAATAATATTATAATTTATAAGATAATTAATAAGAAAAAAAGTGATTTAAAAGTTGAAAATAGCAATCTGTACAGAAATGGGAAGTGTTTCGCAACACTTTGGTCGGGCTCCAGAGTTTACTTTTGTTTCAATTGAAAATAACAAAGTAGTTGAAAAAAAAGTGTTACCTAATCCTGGACACGAAGTAGGGAGCATACCTAGATTTATTAACGATCAAGGTGCAACCTGTATGATCGTGGGCGGAATAGGTCATAGAGCAACTGATTTTTTTAGCCAATACGGAATCGAAGTTATTAGAGGTATTGTTGGTAGTGTTGACGATGCTATTGGCAAGATTTTAGATGGCACATTAGAAGGTGGCGAAAACATTTGTTCTCCTGGTGGAGGTAAAGGTTATGGTGTAGAAAAAATCCATACTGACGCAGACGATAATAACGATCACGATCATCACCATCAGCATTAATCGAAATGAATCGAAAATCATTTGACCCATTAATTTTTCTAGTATCTGAGTTTTAATTAATAAGAGTAGTTCATTTTAAATGCCTAAAGATAAATTTGATTTGTATGTAGAAAATCTTCAAAAAATGATTTATGAAGAAGAAATTAGAGACTATAACGAACGCATAGTTGAATTATATCACGATCCTAAAAACTGGGGTAAACCCTCTGAGGACGAGATTACCGTTTCTAAATCTTACGAGGGTCCATGTGGGGATACGATGTCTTTCTTTTTAAAAATAGAAGATAATATTATTGAAAAAGCCAATTTCCTTACTGACGGGTGCGGAGCTTCAGTGGCAACAGGGTGTCAAACAACTCTTCTTATAGAGAATAAATCGTTAGATGATGCTGAAAAAATAAAGGCAGAAGACATTGACGCCTCGTTAAACGGTTTACCCGAAAATCACAAACATTGTACCGAATTAGCGATAAGAACATTAAAAAGAGCGATAGAAGATTATAAAGTATTAAGAAATTTAAAATAGTTGAAGCGATATAATCAAGTAATTCTGGATTCTGCTTAAAAAATCGTAATTTTTCATAAAAAGAGAAAATGAAATATGTATATGGACCTGTTCCTAGTAGACGATTAGGGCGGTCTTTAGGGATCGACCCTATTCCTTCAAAAACATGCAATTATCAGTGTATATATTGTCAATTGGGAAAAACGACTAATTTAACTAATGAGAGAAAAGAATTTTATCCTAAAGAAGAAATTTATAAAGAAATGGAAGAAAGTATTACAAAAAATAAAGGGAAGTTTGATTACATAACGTTTGTAGGTAGTGGCGAGCCTACATTATGCAAAAGTTTAGGAAAACTGATTTTAAAAGCAAAAGAATACTCAACCAAACCAATCTGCGTAATTACAAACGGGGCTTTATTATACTTTCCAGAAGTTAGAAAAGAGCTGATGAGTGCCGATGTCGTTTTGCCTAGTTTAGATGCGGGTGATGAAAAATCTTTTATTAGAATAAACCGACCGCATCCATCGATTAAGTATAATACTATGATAGATGGATTAAGAAAGTTTAGGAACGAGTTCAAAGGTAAATTTTGGATTGAAATCATGATTATCAAGGGGATTAACGATTTTAAGGAAGAGTTATTGAAGATTAAAGAGAAAATCGATCTAATAAAACCTGATAAAATTGATATCAACGTTCCAATAAGACCGCCCGTTGAAAAATGGGTTGAAATTCCTGATAAGACGATTGTTTCACTATTAAACGAAGTATTTGGAAAATACAGAGATATAGCTTTTCCCGAAATGGGGGCGTTTGGTTTATATTCGGAAGACTTTAAAAAAGAATTGTTAAATATATTAGAAAGGCATCCAATGAGACAAGAGCAAGTTATTGAAACTTTTAAATCGGAAAGTTTTACTGATAATAAAATAATATTGAAATTAGAAAAGCTTGAATCAGAAAAAATAATTAAAAAATGGATTTATCAAGATAAAATCTTTTGGAAATTAACAAATAACCAATAAGCTAACGATTAGCTATGCCAGTTTGTACGAATTGTAAAAAAGAAAAAGG
>JAUWDN010000120.1 GCA_030608765.1 Promethearchaeota archaeon | reverse complement strand
TAGGTTGTTTTATTTTATAATTTAAACTCCGAAAACTCATGCTGTGAGTTAGTTACCTCCTAACTAAATTTTTTTAGAAGGATCATCCTGATTCGGATTAATTTTTTATTTTGGTAGAGGAGGGAGAAGTTCTACTTTATGAGTGATATCTTCTACCGATTTAATGAATTTTTCAACTTCGGCTGCTGAGCAAAAATACTGTTGAATTCGTTCTTCCGCCAAACCTAAGTGTTTGAATAGTCTCTTTAAAAACTTAACATGCTCGAATGTATTCATATTTCCGTCTCCAAATTCACATTCTCCTTCTTTTCAAGAGATAATAGCCACTCCATCGGCGCCGTTTAGAAAACTCTCCATAATTAAATGGATTCCTATTCTTCCCGTACATCTTACCCTTATTAGATGGAAATTAGTAGAGTAAGATTTTCTCATAGTACCCGTTAGATCTGCCGCGGAATATCCTCATTTTTCACATCCAAAAGCTATTATTTTTCGATCTATTTTATTTTCTGTCATTATTTATCATCTCCTAATGCTTTAATTTTCGATTTTAGAAGATTCTTCTGGTATCTTTTCGAGAATGTCTTTTCCGATTCCTTTGATTTCAGCTTCAAATTGACTATCTCGATAATATTTTAAATCAATCGCTCGTGCAGGACATGAAGAAATACATACGCCACATCCCTTACACTTTAGTTCATCAACTTTCGCGATTTCGTCTTCATTAATGCTTATCGCTCCGTATTCGCACAATTTTTCGCATCTATGGCATCCCAAACATAAAGATTCATCTACTTCAGCGATAATTAGTTCTTGCTTAATAGTTTTATGAGAGAGTAAAGCAGCAGCTTTACTTGCAGCAGCTAGCGCCGTAGAAACGGAATAAGGAATATTTTTTGGTCCTGCTGCACATCCACAGATATAAATACCCATGTTTGTGGTTTCTTGAGGTTTCAAACAGCCATGAATTTCAGTTAAAAAGCCGTTAGGTCCTTTTCCTAAACCTAATATTTCAATTGCTTCCATAGTTCCTTTAGAGGGGTTCATTCCGATTGATAATACTACCATATCTGCCTTAATCTTCATTAATTCACCAGTTAAAGAGGAATAAACTCGAACCATTAAGTTATGATCTTCATCTTCGTTAATTTCGCCTACTTTACCCCGAATCATTCTAACATCAGCGTCCCTAATTTTTCTATAATATTCCTCGTTGCCTTTATCGGTAGTTCTAATGTCAATATAGAATATGATAACATCCATTTCTGGATACTCTTGTTTCAATAGTTGGGCATTCTTAAGAGCGACGCTACAACACACCATCGAGCAATAGGGATTGGCTTTTAGCGACCTAGAACCAACACATTGGATCATTACTACATTTCTTGGTGTTTTACCATCAGATATTCTATATATATGCCCTCCAGTTGGACCTATTGGGCTTAACAGGCTTTCTAATTCAATCTGTGTAATAACATTTGGATAAATCCCATAATTGTATTCATTGGTTTCGATTATCGGATATTCATCATAGCCCGTAGCAACAATTACTGCCCCTACCTTAATTTCAACAATTTCTGGTTCTTGTTCGAAATCAATTGCTTCTGCAGGACAAACGCGTTCTCAATTTTTACAATCTATACAAACGCCTTTATCTATTACAGCGTATTTTGGAACTGCTTGGGGAAATGTAATATAAATCGCACTTCTTTCACCAATTCCGCTGTAAAATTCATTAGGAACTTTGATGGGGCACTCCGTAGTACATAATCCACACCCGGTACAATTACTCTCGTTAACATATCGAGGATTTTTGCGAATCTTAACATTATAATCACCAGTAATACCACTAAACTCGATGATATCGCTATAAGTGAAAAGTTTTATATTAGGATGTTTTGAAGCGTTTACCATTATGGGGGCAAGAACTCATATACCACAATCATCTGTTGGGTATATTCTATCAAACTGCGCCATTTTTCCTCCAATTGTAGCTTGTTTCTCGACTAAATATACTTGTATTCCGTGTTCTGCTAAGTCTAATGCTGCATTCATTCCAGCAATTCCCGCACCGATGACTAATGCTGCTCTTTCTACGGGAATTTCTTTGTAAGGAACGCTTTCCAATTCTCTTGCTCGATTTATTCCAGCGCGAACTAATCGTTTTGCTTTTTCTGTTGCGTTTTCCATGTCTCCCTGATGAACATATGAGCAGTGTTCTCTTAAATTTACCATTTCGAAATAATACGGACTTAATCCTGCTTCCCTTAATACGGCTCGATATGTAGGTTCGTGTATCTTAGGCGTGCAAGCCGCAACAACTATTCTATTCAAACCTAATTCTAAAATGTCATTTTTAATAATTTGTTGTCCTGGGTCGCTACATGTAAAATTATTAGTCCTTGCTATAACAACATTAGGTAACGGTTCAACAAAATCTCTGACAGCATCGCAATCAAGGTGAGCTCCAATATTAACACCTCATCTACACACGTAAACTCCTATTCTTATTTTGTCAATGGTCTGCTTTTCAGACAATTAATTCACCTTTAGTTAAAACATCACCATAATAATTAATTGCTTTTACTTCGTTTTGATATTATAATAAAACCCTTTTTGTCTTGAAATTATTGGATTAATTTATTTTTTCTGGTTAAGCTGATAAATTCTAATCAAATTTGTCATTTACTTAAACAAATGGTTAGTTATAAATCTACAAATTTTAATCCAAAATTCTAATCACATTAAGTTTTTTATGGATTTTTCATTGGGTCTAATTATGGTGGAGCAAGAAGAAAACAAAAAAGAAGAATTCGCTCGAGAATTTATGACCGAGGAAGGTCTGAAAGGTAAAGCTAGGAGAATTAAAATCATGAGAATTATCGATAAAGTAGGATACGATAAACAAAAAATAAAGGTTGCATATTTAAGGGCAACTATAGATGAAAGAATTCACCATGAATAATTCTTTTATTTTTTAACAGATGCTTATTATTTTCATAAATTAATTAATCATTAAATTATTGTTTATAATAGAAATTTTAAATTTTATAGAGAGTAAATCTTGCGAGATATCGAAGAATTTAGAAATAACCTAGAAAAAATCGTTGAAACAGAAAAAAAAAGGTTTAAAGATCCTAAGAACGCTGAGAAAGTTTTAGAATTTGATAAGTTGTGGAGAAATGTCTTACAAGAAATTCAAGACTTAAGAAAGCAAAGAAATGAAATCTCGAGCGAAATAAACAAATACAAGAAAGCAGGCGATAATGAAAAAGCTAATAGTACAATAACGCAATCAAAGCAAATTAAGGAAAAAATTGACCACCTAGAAAAGAAAAAAGTCGAATATATGGAAGAGAGAGAAAAATATCGATACATCGTCGGAAATGATTTACACGAATCTGTTCCGATTGGCGAAACAGAAGAAAGTAACGAAATCATAAGAGAATTTGCTAAAACGCCTAAGTTCGACTTTAAACCGTCATCTCACGTTAAATTAATTCAAGATATTGATGGAGCTGATATAAAAAAGGCATCAGAAGTAGTTGGATCGAGGTTTTACTATTTAAAAGGAGATATAGTATTACTTAATTTAGCGCTAATTAGATTTGCTTTAGATAAATTGATTAGTAAAGGGTATAATCCTATATGGACTCCGTTCTTTATAAAGCATGAAATAATGAAAGCGGCAGCAGAATTGGCAGATTTTGAAGAACAATTATATAAAATTCAGGACGAAGACCTCTTTATGATCGCTACATCTGAACAAACTTTGGCTGCTTATCATTACGATGAAATTATCGATCCCGATTTATTACCTCTAAAGTATGCCGGAGTTTCCTCATGTTTTAGGAGAGAAGCGGGTTCCCATGGGAAGGATACGCTAGGAATATTCCGAGTACATCAGTTTGAGAAAGTAGAACAATATGTTTTTTGTAAACCTGAAAACTCATGGAGTATTTTTGAAGAATTAATAAATAATGCTGAGGAGATTTACAGAGAATTGGAAATCCCTTACCGAATAGTCAATATTGCTTCGGGGGAACTAAACGATAATGCAGCACAAAAATATGACCTTGAAGCATGGTTTCCCGCTTCAAATATGTATCGAGAATTAGTTTCCTGTAGCAATTGTTTGGATTATCAAGCGCGAAAATTAAAGATACGTATAGGCAAAGTGGGTGCCACACAAAAAAAGAGCATTGCTCACACGCTTAATTCTACAGCGGTTGCTACAACACGGACAATTTGCTGTATTTTAGAAAATTACCAAAATAAGGATGGTTCTGTTTCAGTACCAAAAGTCCTTCAAAAATATATGAATGGAAAAAAATTAATAAACTCATAAACTAAAAGTTATCTAAAAATGATTGAAATTATATTAGAAGAATTCGAAGATTTTTATAAAGAGAAGCTTGATTCGCAATTTTATAAAGTTAAAAAGGCTGTTAAAAAACAAATCTCTGACATTCGCGAAAACTTACTCGAAATTAAAGTTTGCACCGATCATTTTATAGAAGCAGGAGAGGGAAAAATAGAAGACAAGGCTCTTAAATCGCTACATTTCTTTTCTGACAGAATAAAAAAGGAAATTGATGAAATTGAGGTACCTGAAAATGAAATTACATACGATGTGATGCATGATTTGTTAAACTCAATTAAAAAACTCTTTACAAACATTAACGATATAGCGAAAAAATCACTCCCCAAGTTTCAAAAACAAGTACAAGCAGAAATTAAAGAATTAAGTTATATTACGCGCAAATTAGGTAATAAGCAAAAAGTAATGGATGAATTTTTAAGGAAGAAATATACCGAACTAAAGGATGCTGAATATATACTTAAGAAACTCCCTAAGTTATTTACTCTAAAGGAAAATATTGAACACTCTAAATCTGATTTAGAAAATTTTGAAAAAGACCTGGAAGAGAGAGAAAAAGAACAAGAAGAATTAACCAAAACTTTAACAAAAATCGAAAAGAATGAATTATTTAAAGAACTAGACAAAGCGGAAGAAGATCTATCTCAGTTAAGAATGCAAATCAATAATCAATTTGGATTT
>JAUWDN010000198.1 GCA_030608765.1 Promethearchaeota archaeon | reverse complement strand
CCCAAATGTGGGTATGTCGTTAAAAATAGATGAAAAACAAACCTATGATCGAAATAGAGAATATGAAATTTAAAAAACGCTTTAATAATTCAGTCCTTTTAGCATTTGGACTGTAGTGTATTGATTTTTACCACCTGTTCTTAAGTAGTTCATGGCTTCTTCAATTCCTTCCACCGTCAAGTTATACATAGGGATTATACTCGATATAATCTTTCGGGTCCATGGTACCCACTCTAATCGTATTAATTCGGGATTTAGCCACACGACATTATTTTTAAAATGGTTAGCAGTTTCTCTAACATAATAAATTCCCGGCATTTCATTTCTGTGGTAATAATAAATTGAGCCGTATCGCTCAGTTAACTCCCACGATGCCATAGCAGCGTCTCCAACAACTACGATTTTATACTTATTATCGTATTTTTTTATAAAATCTTCGAAATCTATGGCTTCATCGGGATTACGTTGAGCGTTAAAATAAAGCTTATCGTATATGCAGTTATGGAAGTAATAAAACTTAAAGTCTTTCCAGTGCGACATATTATTTGCTGCCGAAAAAAGAAGATTTACCAGATGAGAATATGGAGTCATGGAGCCTCCAACATCCATTAAGAGGACGAGTTTTACGTTATTTTTACGGCGTTTTTCGAATATAATTTCGATATCGCCCCCATTTTTCGCGGTCATATCGATGGTTTTATCCATATTAAGCTCATCAAGCTTCCCAATTTCTTCTAATTTTTTAAGACGCTTTAACGCAACTTTTATTTGACGTGTGTCTAATACAACATCTTTTCTATAATCAGAAAAAATTCTTTTTTGGGCGATTTGAACTGCCATGCGCATCCCTGAGCCTCCTCCTACCCTCATTCCCATCGGATTTTGCCCCGAATGTCCGAACGGAGATGTTCCTTGAGTTCCTACCCATTGATCTCCTCCGTTATGTTCTTCGTCTTGTCTTCGCATGAGGTCTTCAAACTGTTTTTGCATTTCTTCGATGTTAAAAAATTGGCTTAGTATTTCCTGTAAATTACCATCCATTCCTGATAAATCCATATTTTTTTGCAACCAATCCCAGATTTCTTCCTTGACTTTCTCCGGTGCGTTTAATAATAAATTTCCGTCTAAATCATCGTTGAGTTTCTGGAGCAATCCCTCTAGGAATTGTTGGAGGTCTTCAAAGTTTAAATATTGCGGGTATTCTCTCAATAGAATTTTCAACCCTTCGATTAACTCGGGAATAGTAATTTCTTGGTTCAACCAATCCCAAATATCTTGCTTTATATCGTCGGGAAATTTAATGACGGCGTTTTTAAAAAAATTAGCAAATGCGATATCGTAGATATCAAAGTGATGTTCATTTTTGCAGAGGATAGAGCGTGAAATGTAATAAAACTCGACCATATTGTGGATGAGTCCTTTATTTAACGCTTCTACTAGGGTCATATATTCAGTGATGCTAACTGGCAATCTTTCCTTGAGATAATAAAAATACTCTACGAACATTTGAGTTAAAATCAAAAATTTTAATTCTTCTAATTTATAAAATTATTTTGTAAATATTAGCTTTCTCATAATTAAAAAAATGTTAGTAGTTCTCAATTTTCTAGTAAGGATAAGTCAAATAAGTAGGAATAAATCGTTTCAGATATTAAGATTGAAAAGGTTAAATAGTATGTAATACATATTTACATATATGAGAACGAATATAATAATTGATGATGCTCAAAAATCCAAATGGTGGGAAATAAAGCGGGAAGCTGCTAATTTGAATATGAGAATTGGTGATTATCTAATATTTTGTCACGAATTTAGAAAGAAAAACCAGGAAAAAGAGGAGTTATTAAAGATCCTAAAAACACCTCTATCTGGAGGAGAAAAAGAAATTGATGCGATCAAAGCGAGTAAAAGTATGTGGAAAATATGAGAGGAATAGACTCAAACATACTAGTTTACGCTTTAAATAGTGACTTACCTGAGCATGAACCATGTAAGGAGTTGTTTGAAAGGATAGCAGTTGCAAAAGAAATCGCGGGAATTCCAAGTATAGTATTTATGGAAAGTTACCATGCTTTGGTGTATAAATTTAAATTTTCATCTTCTGAAGTCAAGCGTCGTCTTACTGCAATTTTAGATTCAGAGAATGTAATTATTTATAATATATCTACTTCGACGATATTATATGCTTTTGAAATTGCTAATCAATACAATATGGGAGGACGAGATTCCTTGATTGCTGCTAGTTTGTTAGAAAATAATGTTAAGGAAATTTATTCACACGATGCAGATTTTGATAAAATTAATGAAATTACTAGGGTAGATCCCATGAATAAATCCTTGCTATAGCTTATAAAAACTTAATTCTTGAACCTCTTTTCTTAAAATCGGATAGAAGCTTGTTTTAAAACCACATTGTAGCGTCGGCTTCTAGCACTAAATCGTTCAATGTTGCTGCCCCAACAATTTTCAATCCTGGAATTAACTCAGCATTTTCCCAACCTAACATTCTTTTTGAAGCTTCGCAAACAAAAATTTCGATACCTTCCGCAAGCGTTTTATCAATCATTTCCTTGAGCGTTGGGAAGTTTCCCGCTTTAATCTCCTCTGCTTTGCCAGGTTTTAGTATCCTTAATCCTTGACCTAGGTAGTAAACAAGTGCTTTAACATCCATTGCTTTAGCTGTCTGTGCTAATACGAGTGGTGAATACTGACGTTCAGGGTCATCACTAGTTTGCACATATAGAATAAATTTTTCTTCTTCGCTTATGATTCTTCACCTCTTTTTTAAATTATAATACGAATAGATATTATTTTTAATATAAAGTAGCGCAATGCATAGAGAAAATCTAAAACTAATAAATCTCCCCTTTATATTTTAAAAAGAAAACGGTACTTATAAAAATATAATATTCGAGAAGCGTCAAGGCTTCTTTTAGATATTGTAAGTCGTTTTAGGTTCGAAAGGAATCTTAAGTTGGAAATTTAATTTTTTCTAATGCAACCTCAATATCTTTTTCCTTTTTAAGGAGTACACCCAGAAAAGGTATGCTTCGTTTAAGTTCGTCTAAACTTATTCCACTTTTTAACAAAACGCCTATCCAATCAAGGAGTTCCGATGTTGAGGGCATCTTTCTCAATTTCGTTATAGCCCTTAGTGCGTAAAAGTGTTTAAGGCATTGTTCCAATAGATTTTCCTTCAAATTAGGATAGTGAAGATTACAAATATCTGTCATAAATTCTTTAGATGGAAATTCTATCCAGTGAAATACACATCTTCGTAAGAACGCATCAGGCAATTCTTTTTCGTTGTTTGAAGTAATGATTACAATTGGTCGCGTTTTAGCCTTTACAAACTCTTTTGTTTCTTTAACGTAAAACTCCATTACATCTAACTCTTGGAGAAGATCGTTAGGAAACTCGATGTCTGCTTTATCAATTTCGTCTATAAGGAGTACGACTTGCTCGTCAGCGTCAAAAGCTTCGCCTAAAGGTCCGAATGTAATGTAATCTTTTACATTATCTACATTACGATCTTCGCTCCCGAATCGGCTATCGTTTAATCTTTGGACAGTATCGTACATGTAAGCCCCATCTATTGCTTCCGTTGTGCTCTTTACATTCCATACAATAAGTTTTTTTCCCAAGGATTCAGATATTGCGTGAGATAACAGCGTTTTTCCAGTACCCGGCTCACCTTTTACCAATAAAGGTCGCGCTAAGGCAATAGAAACATTTACAATATTTCTCAGTTGAGGATCAGCGATATATTTGATCCTTTCTGTATTAACATCTCCTTTAAACTGATCAAATCCATCATTATTCATAGTTAAATGAAATAAAGTAAGAATTAAATATTTTTTGGCTAATAGAAAAAAGAGTAAAAAAAACTCTGTTCTACTTCATAGGTTATAAAAAAAAGATTTAAGTAAAGCCAGAGTAAATATTATTTAAACCTT
>JAUWDN010000048.1 GCA_030608765.1 Promethearchaeota archaeon | reverse complement strand
AAGGTTTATAATTTCTTTAAAAAAGCAGTAGAAATTACAAGAAAACGGACTAAGGAATTATTCATTGATCTCTTACCAGATAATGAAAGAATAATTATAGATGTAGTAAAAAATGATGGTTCAAAAGAGAAAGTAAAATGGAGTTTCTATAATTGGTATTTAGGTAAATATGTTAGTCGGATTGAGATTAATCCTAATTACCAAATGTATTGGACTACTATTTTACCATCTTCCTCTCATGAAACATATCCAGGACATCATACTGAGTTTGTGATAAAGGAAAACAGACTTTATCGCGAGTTAAACCAATTTGAGCATTCCATCTTAATTCTCCATTCGCCAAAATTAGTAATTTCAGAGGGAATCGCCAATAAAGCAATTTCTATACTCTTTTCAAATCAAGAAGTAGTTGAAATTGGGTTAAATGAATTTTGTTCAGATATATCAAAAGAAGTGTCTGTTGAAGAGTTGGAGCTACAAAATATGGTGAAAGCTAAAATTCCTCTTTTTTGGTATAACTTTGCATACCATGCACTAGTTGATAGGTATGATGAGAAAGAACTAATGAGATATGGAAAAAATCTTGAAATTTTTAGCGATGAAGATTTGATCACCGGAATAGAAAGAATATCAAATCCCGTATATTCAAAGAACCCTTTTATGTATCACATTGGAAACAATATTTTACAGCCCTATGGAGATGTTCCTTCAATAAAGGACTTTCAAAATTTATTGGTTAATCCAATTTTGCCATCAGATTTAATTTAACTAAGTACCTATAGCCATTTTAATTTAAATGGTTACAAAAAAGTTTTCTGAAAATGGTAATTGGCTCAATTTTATTGAAGTTTAAATAACCTATTTGAGATTAAAGTGTGTAAGAGAAAAAAGTTATTCAGATTCTTATTCAAATTTCTAAGAATAGATTAAAAACTTTTAAATTGAGATATAAGGTGAATAAAATGCCTGGTGAAGCAGGAGCAGTACCTTAATTTGGGGCTGTTTATAAGAGTAATTTACTTAGGTACTCTTATAAACCCACCATTTATTTTTCTTTCTTTTTTAAATTGGAATTATCTTAGTTTTTATATTTTAGTTCAAAAAGTGATATGAATCAAAAGCCATAAAAGAACAAAAGTAGTAAAATATATTTGAATTAATGAAACGAGTGAGAAAATATGTTTCATGCTGCAGAAACAATACCCTAATTTGATGTTTTTTATAAAAGTACTGAATTTGTGACTTTCATAAGAACATCACCTATTTTCCTTTCTTTTTATTTCCTGTTTCATCAAATTTATATAAGATAAGAATCCCTAAAAAAAGCGTGCAAGAAAAATGAGTCAAAAAATGGATTTATTTGGTAGAGTTTTATATGATTATTGGGAGAAAGGCGATAAATCTTCCACTTTGTATTTTATCGAAAACAAGAAGAAAAAATTCCCAGTCGAAATATCACGATACTTCCGGAGCTATGAGGATTTATCAAATTTAGAAAAAAAAGCTATAAACCTTTCTCGTGGAAGTATATTAGATGTTGGTTGTGCCACAGGTTATCATGTTCCGGCCTTAATGGAACAGGGAGAAGTAGATGCTATTGACATTTCGGAGGACGCGATAAAAGTTGCCAAAGAAAACGGTATAAATAACTGTTTAACTTGTGATATTTTTAAGTACAAACCCCGTAAAAAATACGATACGATTACTTTATTTGAAAACAATATCGGCTTAGCAGGTACGGTTTCTAAAACAAAAAGATTAATTAAGGTACTAGTAAGATTACTTAAGGAAGATGGGCAAATAATATGTGAAATTGTTAGAACTCGAACAGTAGATACTTGGGTTGTGTTGCTTACACCGTTATGGAACGGTAAAAAGGGGAAATCCTTTAAGTGGCTCCATTTTTCAGTTAATTTCCTCTCGAAAATGTGTGCAAAATATGGCTTAGAATTGGAAATATTGGAAGAAAACGAGATTTCTGGCAATGTTTGGTCTTTGATCAGGCTTTCTAATAGTAAAGGAAGTTGTAATATAGTTAAATAAATCAATTATATTAAGTCTCTTACCAAAAAATGAAAGAATAATTATAGATGTTGTAAAAAATGATGATTCAAAATTAATATTAGTCCTATAGTTTGTTGACCGACAGAGTTAAGCCTCCATCTACTATAAAGTTCTGTCCTAAGATGTAATCGGCCGCTGAAGAAGCTAAAAATAGTGCTATATCTGCTACCCATTTGGATTCTCCAATTCTATCCAAAGGAAGTTTAACTCCTCTCGTTTCTAAGAATTGTCGTATTTTAGTGGGATCATTATCGTATATAGGTGTAAGAAAAACACCAGGAGATATTGCATTAACGGTAATATCGACAGGACCTAGTTCAAGAGCCCAAAGTTTTGTGAAGGCTATAATTGTGGCTTTACTAGCACTATATATACCTAACATTGGATTGATTCCATTAGCAGTTCCAGCACAGCTGGCAATATTAATGATTTTAGCACGGATTGGTTGAAAATGGCGTTGGCTTTTCATTTTTCTGAAGAAGGTTTTAGTTACATTCCATGTTCCTTTAGCATTGACTCCCATAACTTTGTCGTAGGTTTCTTCTGAAGCAGAAAGTGATTTATAGGCACCTCCATCAATTCCTGCGTTATTTATCAGCACAAACACATTATCAAATCTTTCAAACACCTGTTTTTTCATTCTTTCAACTTCTTCGAGCTTCGAAATATCAGCTTGGGCGAGGAGGATTGGTGTAGAAGGAAAGTCTTTTAGAACTAAATCACGCGTTTCTTCAAGACCAGCCATATTTATATCATTCAAGACAAGAGAGGACCCCTTTTCAGCAAATACTATAGCCATTTCTCTCCCAAACCCACTACCTGCGCCTGTAATTAGGGTTACTTTTCCGCTTAAAAATTTATTATCTACCAGTTTAAATTACCTTTTAGAATTATTAATTTTTAATTATAAGAGCTTTTCAGATTAGGTGTATTCAGCATTGAATTAAATATTTATTTAAAAATTAAAAAAAGTAGAATTAATAGAATTTTATTAGATAATTAACCATATAATCCACGATTTTTCTTTAGATTTCCGATTACCTTCATAGCTATAGGAGTTTCAAAAGCGATATCTACATCAATTACTGCTGGTTTTTTAGACTCTATTGCTCTTTGTATAGCAGGTTTGATGTCTTCCGGTTTTTCAATTTTCTCGCCATAACATCCAAAACCTTTTGCAATTTCAGCGTAATTAGTTGGTGGTAAATCTACATCGCAATATCTTTTCTTGAATTCTCCCTTTTGCTTGCTTTTAATCATGCCCCAAGCACAGTTATTGGCAACGATAATTATGATTGGTAAATTTAACCTAACGGCAGTATCTAGCTCTTGAACATTGAACATAAAGCTGCCATCTCCGTTGATAACAACAACTTGTTTATCTGGGTTCGCAATTTGTGCCCCTATAGCGTGAGGGATACCCGTACCTAGATGTCCCATAGTTAACGGAAAATATAGTGTTCTTGGGTCGCGAGGAAAATTACTGATTAATCCAAAAGTAAAAACTGCGATATCACCACCATCAATGACCAATTGAGAATCGTGTTTTATTGAATCCAGCACTTCATAAGCAAGTCTTTCTGGTTTCATAGGTAATTTTTCGTATTTTAATAATTTTTGAATCGCTAAAGCATCGTTTTTTCTAATATCGGCAAGATAAGTATTCCATTCCGTCCATTCAGTGATCTTCTCTTTTGGGAGCGATTTTTCCATCTCAGCGAGTAACTGGTGAAGTACGGCTTTCGCATCGCCGATAATTGCCACACTAACTTTACGGTTCCTTCCAATCATTTCTGGGTCGATGTCGTTTTGGATTATTTTAGCATTTGGGTTCCAAATAGGAGGAGCTCCATAGAGTATCGTATAATCCCATTTAGCACCGAAAGACATAACCACATCCGCTTCAGATACGGCTTTTCGATAGGTGTTAGCGACTAAGTAGGAACCGACATACGTTTCACTGCGAATATCTATAGCCCCAACACCGTTTATGGTTGTACCACAAGGGATTTTATAAGTTGTAGATAATTTTACCAACTCATTAGACGCATCTGATGCGTGAATTCCCCCACCTGCAACAATTAATGGATTCTTCGCAGATTTTAAGATTTCTATTGCTTTCTTAATCGCGTTTGGATTGCCAATTGGTCGATCTATAGGCCTATATTGCTCAGGATTAAGTATATTTTTTAGATCTTCTTCAGAAGCTTTTCGCACAAGCGCAGTCTCTCTAAATTCTAGAAAAACGGGACCTCTCCTGCCTGACATTGCAACTTTAATAGCTCTTTGTATTGCCTTTGGTATTTCATAGGGTTCTTCTACAGATATTTGTAATTTTGTAATAGGTTCCATTAACTTCATTTGGTCTAATCCTCCTTGGAGGATTCCAGTGTCATCAAACATTCTAGCGATCTGTGCTCCTATAACGAGAAGTGGAATAGAATCAGCCCAAGCCGTAGCCACTGCCGGAACCATATGTGTGACGCCTGGACCCGCGGTTCCTAAGCAAACCCCTATTTCTCCTGTAGCCCTTGCCCAAGCATCTGCCATGTGTCCTGCCGCTTGTTCGTGGCGAACCATAACAGTATCAATACCTTCTTCTCGACCATATCGTTCTATAGCGTCGTAAATCCGTAATAATTCTCCGCCAACTAGACCGAAAATCTTAGTAATTCCCTCCTTAAGAAGGCTTTTAACAACAAGGTCACCGCCATCTAAAGGACTAACATTTTGTTTAGACATAAATTGAAGTATTGTAAATGAAAAATAAACTTTTTTAAGTTGAAAAAAAATAAGAGAACGCTGATTTTTACAAGGAATTATTTAATACTTTCAGCAAAGTCGAGTTTTCCAGTTGGTTTTTCTAACTGAAATTCTTCGTTAAGGATCATAAGTTTTAATTGCTCAGCTAGCATGATTGCCCCAGCTCTATCTGATTGCCTTAAAACTATGGGGATTTCGCTTTCTTCGAACGGGATCGATTTGAGGTCTAATTTAAAGGCTTCAGGGCACAATCGTGCGCAAGTGCCACAATTAAAACATCGAGATCTATCAATTGCTACGATAAGTCCATCCTTTATAATAAAAGCGTCTGTAGGGCATTTATCAATGGCTTTGCATACATAACCTTTTTTGCATACGTCAGGGTTAAATTTCATTACAAAGTTATTTTCCCAGACGTCACCGTAAGTTATTTCTCCCACTTTTTCTCGTCCGACCAAGCTTAGTATCTTTAATATTACCTCCTTGTCAGATTTAACAATATTATTGAACACGCGTTCGCTGAGAATAGGAATTGGAACCGCTATCGAACAGATAGGCTCAAGTCCGTAAGAAGTTTTAAATGCGCCCATATATTCCGGACTCATTTGAATCATCGGAGCTATTGTCATCATATTAGGTTTTTCTACATAATTACGGGTACCTGGTCCTATGAGATAACCAATAGCGCCGTTCACTAAAAGTGGGGTACCTACGCCAAGTGATTGAAATTCAGGATCATTTTGAAATGGATTTAGAGCACCACAGCCGGAAAAGGTAAGCTCTGACTTATTAGGTTCAAAAGGAAGGCATGAAAATATGGTATCTACGGGATATGATTCACAGTTAAGCATTGCATTATAGTTCTTTATAGCTTGTCGAGTTCCCATTAGTTTCGCATACTGCATATCTTCTAAAGTTAATTCTTTTTCGACTTTTTCCCCTTCACTACTTTTAGCGAGAATTTCTACTGGTTTTCCTTCAACGAGTTCTCTAAATAAAGAACCTCCACAGTATTGCTCTCTTGTCTGGCTTTGAGCTGTTCCGTAAACTATTAGATCAGCAATTCCTAAATACTCATTGGGGCACGGACCTGGAAATGCCGGGATGCCATTTATACTAATCTCAGTAAATTTCCGTAATGTTTTTGGAGGGCTCAATCTGAAAGAAAATACTCCCATTATTCCACTCATCAAACCTTTTGTGGCTGTAGTTATTACATCTACGTCTTCAAATGTGATGTGTTCTCCATCTTTTATTTGGGTGATGAATTCTTGAACTGTAATAACATTTGCAGTACCGCTACTAATTTTATTCCTTATTTCAGAAAGCTTTCGTTTATTAGGCATAAGAACCACTTATATTATAAGAAAGTATAACATGTAAAATATTTATTCTAATAAAATTTTTTTTATTTAAAACTACTAAAAACACCAAAAACGCTACTTAAAAATTCAATTCTGTAAACAGAGGTTATTTTCTTATGTCATATTTTGAATCAAGATTAAGACTAAATCTTAGGAATTTCGAAGATATCGAGCAGAAGTTAAATTTTTGCAAAGATTTAGGTATTAAAAACTTAATTTTAGAGTTCGAAAATGATGTGAAGAATATAACACCAGAGTTAAAGGAAAAAATCAGCAAATTTTCAGCTATTAAACTATACTGTCGTACAACCATTAGACCAAAAAATCTAGATGACTTAAAAAAAAGGCTTAAACAAGTCAAGAACTTCTCAGGTATTACTTCTGTTGAGTCATCTGATAGAAAAGTTCAAATCCAAGCCGCTAAAGATTCTCGAGTAGATATAATTTCATTTTCGGATGACCGTATAATTAAGACAATAACTCCGGGTGTAATATCGCTTACAAAACAGAATAAATCGTTTATAGAATTTTCTTTAGGGCCAATTATGGTAAAAAATAAAGCGATTCAATCTAGGTTTCTTAGAAGTTTATACCGCGCATTACAATTAGCTACGCAACTAAATGCTAATTACATAATTAGTGGAAATTTTGTGGATGCTTATAAATTAAGACATCCAAGAGCTTTAGTTAGTATTTCTCATACATTATTAGGAATGTCTTTATTGAACGCTAAGAAAGCTTTTTCTGAAAATGTGATAACTCTAATCAACCGAGCACAAATGCGCCAAGATAAAAATTTCATTGAACCAGGAGTTAAACTAATAAGCAGAGGTGATGCGTAATAGTTAAAAAAGAGAGACATAGGTATATATTATTCAAAGTAATTAAAGAAAGAGAGAATGTTTTGGATCAGAGAGACATCTTAAATTCATTATGGGCGTCGATTTGGAAATATTTTGGGTTAAAGGAGGCTAGTAAAATAGGATTATGGTTGCT
>JAUWDN010000306.1 GCA_030608765.1 Promethearchaeota archaeon | reverse complement strand
GAATCAATTTACACGCTTGATAAAATATATTAGAATCTTTAAACCTATGCAATCTTACATAATTAAATTGATAAACCCATCAAAAAACTCGAGTTCTATTTACTTCGGAGGCGAAAGAACGATCTCTATTGAGCTTACATTGTTTTCACGACCATCCTCACCCTTAAGTTGCTCCGTAGCAATGCGAATCTCGTTATATTCAACTCCTTTCAAAAAGCGGTTTTTTAAGATCTCGCAAATATCGACGGCGTGGGAAATCGCTCTGCCACGAGCCTTTACGGTGCATTCTACTCCTTTATTCAGGACCATCATTACAGCCATTACATAATTCATCGTAGGACGACGCCCAACAAAAACCGCGTTCTCTTGACCTGGCTCTCTTTTTCCTTTTTCTTTTTCTGTCATTTTTTATTCTCTGTGAAATGTAGTTTTTATATTCTCTATGGTGATAGGTTATCCCTATGTATTATGATTTAAATATATTAAGAATCCTTTTAGAGATGGCATAAGAAGTTGTTAGTTAATTAAAAAGTTGTTTTATATGCATTAAAATCTCGTTTTAATAGTAAGATTTTGCGATTTCGTGTGGTCGGTCAAAAATTTTTTCCTTTTTCAAATTTTTTTTCTTATTTTAGTTATAAGCCTGTAATTTGTTTTAAAGAACGCCCTTTACTTGAAGTTTTCAAAAAATTCTTTGTTTAAAAATTTATTAATGTTTTGAGTTAGCTTTTTCTTCACGGAATCTAAACCTTCGGGGATTACTCTTGTGTTTCCGACTATATCAATAAAACCTAATTCCGTGCCGTATCTTGGAACTATATGAATATGTAAATGATCAATACTTCCGCCAGCATAATTTCCTTGATTTATTCCAATGTTGTAGCCTTTTGGGTTGTATAAATCATCGAGTAATAGTTGTAAACCCTGAATTGTTCTATTTAGATGTAAAAGCTCCTTTTTCGTTAATTCGATGTATTTTGTAATATGTCTATTTGGAACGCACAAAAGGTGTCCAGGGTTGAATGGATAAATATTTAACACTACAAAACAGATGTCATCCTCATAAATCTTAAAGGAAACTACTTTCTCGTCGTCTTCTTTAACTGAACATAAAATACATTCAACTTTTGGTCTTGATTTACCTTGAACATAACCAAGTTTTCCAAAAGCCTGCAACCATTTGTCGAAAATTAGATTTCACCTACTAGGTTTCTTTACAACTATGAATATAAGGAAAAATCCGAAGTAAAATCTTTAGATTTAGAGATATCTTCTGGTTTTATCTTTCCTGAGCAATATTCATTTAGAATCATATTAGAATAAGCGGAACATGTAAATACTTTACGAATACTTTTAAAAAAGGAATTCTTTGAAATTGTACCATCTTTTTTAAGAAATATTTGATCGCTTATTTCATATCGAGAGTTCTGAGTATCGATTCTGAAAAAAACATCTTTAGCAAGGAAGAATTTTCTTATATCCATAAAAAAATATATCTTTCTATTATCTTTTAATGAGTTTAATACTTCTACATGTTGAGGTGCGATTTGAATAGGGTTAGATATGACAATTAAATCCTTATTTTTTGGCTTTATTACTACCATTTTTTGCGCAATTGGACCAGGCGGAAATATAAATTGAAAGCCAAATTCGAGCTTTTTTTCATCAATTGGAATTTTTTTTCTTAGGAGCCCTTCATCCAACAAATACTCTTGGATTAGATGCTTTATGTTACTCTCGCTATCTGTCATTATGATTTTTAATCTTTGATTTGATATAAAACATATTTTTTTAAGATAAGGATTGTCTTGCTTAAAATTTCTTATAATATTAAATAGTAGCTTAAGAACAGGGGTATAATTCCTTATTAAGTTAATATTTCCCCTTAGGTCTTGGTTGGGGCAGGATTCCCGCATTTTTTAATTTTTCAATATTACTTACTAATTTCTCTGTAGATGAGCAAAACATAACTTGTAAAGAGTCTACATCTATAAACAAGGTTCCTACTATTCCCAATCCCATTAAATGATTGTCTTTATCTATAAAAGTATGGTCAATATTCATTTTTATCGCTTTTTTATTGTTTTCAAGTTCGACCAGTTGAGGTTGGCAGGCAGTGTATCCAGGTCCTCTTTTTGTTATCAAGTAATTCATTAAAGCGAAATCTAACTCATCGTTAATCTCTCCCTTATCTTGGAGTATTTTTTTCACAGTAGGAGCGTTTGATGATGCCATTTTCATTCATTAACTCAAAGTTGAAAAAATAAAAAAAATTGGAGATAAATAGCTAAGTTCTTTTTTCAATTTGTACTCTATCGACGCTATGTAAAGCACAATTCATGCTTCCTAATTTCTCTTTAATAGCTTCTAGTGTTAATTCATCTGTACCCTTAATCGTTATAAATACCGACGTTGTTTTTTGATCAATCTCATCTGTTTTTATCTGGATAAATGTTACACCAGGGATTTCCGCTAAAGTTTGTGCAACTTCATAGTTTGAAGGAATATGTGGTTTCAGGACATCTAAGTCAAATTCTTTTCGTCCC
>JAUWDN010000147.1 GCA_030608765.1 Promethearchaeota archaeon | reverse complement strand
TAACACTCCAAAATCCTATAAAATCCCTTTAAAAGGAGGAAAAATGGATGTAGACTTCATACTTCAAAAATTTGAACAGTTCGATTGTTCCTTAATAATGAAACCCGAAGATGGTGCAGGATCGGAATTAATATATCACTTTACGACTAAAGACCAGATTTTACAGTTATTTGAAAGGGCTAAAGCAAATTTTGATATCGCTAGGAGCTATATCGTTCAAGAGTTTATTGACGGTGATGATTTAAGTATTTCTATAATTAACAGAACTAACCCTGAAAAGACTGACGCCATGGATCAGATAATTCTGAGTTTAAATGCTCAAAATGTACAAAATCTAGATCCCAATAAAGATTCTCTCTACTTGGGAGGCTTTACTCCCGTGGAAAATTATAAAGTTTTAAGAAATAAATTCGAAAAGATTTTAAAATCCATGGACTTATCAAGTTTCCAGGGATATTTTGGAATAGATTTTATAAAAAAAGCGGATAATTCCATCTATTTTATAGAAATTAACCCAAGATTAACTACATCATATATTGGTATTAGGAACATATTGGATTTTAATCCTCTAGAATTCCTTTTTAATCAATATAAATCTAAATTTGAATTAACAAAATTGGAGCCAAATAAGTTTTCACATTTCACTCGATTAGAATTGAAATACTCTGGAAATAAATCGTTCAAACATATAATGAAAGCCATTATTCCTAAATTAATGAAATTAGTTCCAGAAATAGTGACTCCTCCCATTGCTTTACAGAGCTCGAAAACCAAGCATGAATTAATATATTCTTGTTTTATCTCAACGAAAGCAAAGAATTCAATGTCATCGAACCGTAGAATCTCTCAAATAATGGAAATTCTTAATAAATTTGATTTCATTGTAATCAAATAGAGATTAACAGAACAATTGAAAACCCTCCATAGTGAACCAATAGCGAAACTATTAAAGACTTTTCAATTTTTAATTTTTTATTTACGCTCAAATTGTAAGTTAATAACCATAGAGACCAAACTTGAAATAATATCAGAAGCACATTATCTAATATCTTCACTGATGTAAAATCTAAGGACCCCGTTGAGATTAAAATTAAACGTAAAAATAAATAAATGTCTATCGGGAATAAGAAAATCGCAAAGGATATTAGAAACTTCAAGGAATTCTCTTTTCTTTTATAAAAAAATCGACAAATGCCTTCATTAATTAAATAATAGAAAAACAGATTACCTATAAAAACAAGGGCAAGATAAACATTAAAAACTATATCGATGAGCTCTATATTGATAAATGACTCCCTAAAAAATAGAAAAAAGGGAAATAAACCATTTAAACCACAAAGTATCGCACCTGTTAATGTAATAACAATTGAAATTATAAGCATCTGATACTTTATGCTGGTTTCGTAGTTAATATACTTTTTTGGAGTCAAGCGCATTAATACCTTTAAAATTGGAGAATTAAATTCTTTTTTGCTAAAATCTGGAGTAACTATATCATCTTTGTTGTCTTTTAAGGAATTATAAGCGTGAAGGCCTAATTCCGTTAGATAATACTTCTTATCATTTTGTTGATCAATTAATTGAGATAATGTGTCTAAATGATGATAAATAGTGCCTGTGCTTACTTTTAGTTCTTTTTTAAGAAAGGTAAATGAAGTATATTTATTTTCACCAATAATATTAATAATCTTTCTCCTCAGTTTATGACCTAAGGCGTAGTAAAAATTAGCTTCAGCATCTTTGGGTTCAGTGTTTATTTTTTGAATCTCTTCTTTTTCCTTAATTTTTAGATCCCTACCTACTATTTTTCTTTACTTAAGAGGATGTTTAAAATATCGAAGAATACTAAAATCGCTCCTATTATTGAAAAGTAAAACCCGATTCCTGCATTCGGAAGATAAATGAATTCTATAGGTATGATCTCAATAAGAAATACCAAAAAGAATCCAAGCCCTATGAAATTAATGATTACAGAATTTATCCGATACTCTATATTATAAATGATTACAATAGTCCCAACCAAACATATTATACCGCATATTAATGGAAATAAATATAGAAAAGAATCTTCAATTGCTATGCTTGTATATAATATATACCAGTCTAGTAGAGATTGGTTGGAGATCCAAGATAAAAATTGAGACAGTATCAATAATATCGAACCAGTTAACCCTAATAACCGGAAATCTAAATATTTTTTGATATTCATAATTTATTCATATTTGTGAATTTTTTATTATATAAACATTCAAATAGTATAAACTAAAATACTAATATTAATTTAAGTCTTAAAATACATTTAAAGAAACACAATAATTTTATTGATTGCCATGTCATCAAAAGAAGATAACGAGGTCGATTCAGATTCGATCCCTCTTTTTGATTATTTAAAAGAGGACATACCAGTAGAAGAACTTAGAGATTTTTCCTCCTCTAGAAGAATTGGAAGCATAGATTTCGTCAAGGGAGTAGCAATAATCTTTATAATAATGGCGCATACAACTGGAGCGTGGTTTGATGCTTCTTGGATATTTTTCCATGGCATTGGGTTTACTTTTCTTGACATTTTTGGTCCATCTTTATTCGTTTTTTTATCAGCATTAAGCGTGGTTTTTAGTATTCGGCGAAAAAAGGGAGTTGTACACGAAAAGGTCATAAGAAATAGAATTTTTTCTCGAGGATTAATGATTATTGTAATTGCAATTATATTCAATTTAATTTCTATCGAGTTCACTGTCGAAGGTTACTCTTTTCCCGCCACAATTTGGGGTTGGAACATCCTAATGTTTATAGGTGCTTCACAGATCTTCTCTTATTACGCTTTAAAACTTAGTAAAATTTCTCGAGCTGTAATAGGAATGTTTATTATTTTTACATCTGACGCGGTTAGACTTTGGCTTTTTCAAGGAAAAGAAGCGGGAAATGCAATAATCTCTATTTTACATTATATTATAGTCTCACCTTCTCCTATGACTCCGTTGTTACCATGGCTCTCAATCTGTTTTCTTTCTTCGATTTTTGGAGAATATATGTATGAAGCCATGACTGGAGGAACGAAAACAGATTATAAAAAGTTATTTCGAACCTTTCTATATTGGGGGATTTTTCTTGTTCTTGCTGGCGTTTTTTTAGGTATCAATACATATGTTTCCGGAGGTTTTACAACCAGTGAACTTCCTATAAATGAGTACCCTCATATAGATCTTTTAAATATAATACGAACACAAAAATTCTTTCCCGAGATTACATATCCTGGGTTGTTTGAGTTCTTAATCAGGGGACGAGCGCCTAACATGATATACAATTTAGGAATGGCGCTTTTACTTATTGCCATTAGTTTTTATTTTCTCGACATAAAAAAGAAGATGAACATTTTTATATCCATGATGAATTACTATGGAAAAGTGTCATTGAGTCTCTTTTTGCTACATTTTGTATTTATTACGCTCTTTTTACATTCTCTCAATTTTGTTGTTTACGCAATCGTTTATATTACTTATGTGGGATTTTGGGGTTTTATGATGTATGTATGGAACGAGTTTTATGGCGGTGTGGGGTCTCCAGAATGGCTTATGGTTCAAGTTGGGAGAATTGGACAGAAGACAGGGGATACTGTTAAGAAGGAAATACGCATAATAGAAGAAGAAATAAAGGAGACGGTTCATAAAATTAAACACGAACACGATAAAGGTTCAGAAGGATAAGTCGATACAAATAATTTCAAATATAATTTTTAATAATTTTTAATTTCTTATCCCAATTTTTCTTTTTTATGACAAAGTTTAAATTTTCATAAGATGAGTTTATTCTATAATTTTCAAGTTATAATTTTAATTGGTGAAAAATGTCGATTGAAAACGAATTTGGAACGGCAACGGAATCTCCTCCTCTATTCAATTACTTACAAGAATTAATCCCTTTAGAGGATATCCGAGATTTTGCATCTCCAAAACGAATTGGGAGTATTGATTTTGTTAAAGGTTTTGCCATAGTCTTTATAATGTTAGCCCATTCTGCCGCTATTTGGCTAGATAGCGAAAATTACTATCTCTACGGAGTATTATTTGCGTTATTAGATTTTCTTGGACCTTCACTATTTGTTTTTCTGTCCTCATTAAGCGTGATATTCAGTATAAAAAACAAGCAAAATGTCCTCCCTCCTAAAGTAATTCGCATGAGAATTTTCTCGAGAGGAATCATGATTATTCTGATAGCCACGATTTATAATATTACATCTCTAAGCCTATATCCTTTTAATATTCCCTTCCCCTTCAATTTATGGGGCTGGAATATTTTAATGTTCATTGGTTTTTCCCAGATTTTTTCTTATTACGCTTTAAAAATTTCAAAATTATATCGTGGAATTATTGGCATTTTAATCGTTCTTCTTTCTAATCCAATTAGAGATTTAATTTTTGTGCCTGGATTGGAAGCTGGTAATTTGGGAGTAATTACAATTCATTATATCGTAATTGGACCAAATCCTATGGTACCACTTCTTCCAGGACTCGCTATTTGTTTTATTTCTACTATTTTTGGAGAATACCTATACGAAGCAATGAATAAAGGAACGCACGACGCTTACGTGGGATTGTTTCGTATTTTTATGATTTGGAGCATAATC
>JAUWDN010000256.1 GCA_030608765.1 Promethearchaeota archaeon | reverse complement strand
CTCTAATCGCTTTTGGAATATACTTTTTTTTTGATACAGAGGCACAATTTTGGTTGCACGAAATTGTGGTGAAGCAAACAATATATTTTCTCAACCTATTCTTTAATATGAATGTATCAACAATTTATTCTCCTTTTGGTAAAAATCATTGGAGTTTTGATTTTGTTGGTGGCAATATTAATGGTGATCCGATAGGTAGTATTTTTTTTGAGACCTTTTGCACAGGCATTCAAGCAATTTGCGTTTTTGCGGCCATTATAATATGCACTCCCCATTCTCAAGATAAAAGAACGAATAAAGACATAATTTGGAGAAAAGCTAAAGCATTAGTCGTTTCGTCTGTCATCTTTTACGTAGTAAACGTCATTCGGATGTTAATTCAAATTGAATTGTATTATCTTGGTTATCCATGGGAAAGTATTCACGTTTCAATTAGCGCAGCAAGCTCGTTCATCGCAGCAATAATTATTATTTTACTCCATAAGTGGATCCCTGAGTTTATAATCAGTATTATTTATATTGGCACTTTAATTAGCAAAAAGTTTAAACAACTAAGGAATCCAAAAGAAGATTAGTAATGTTTTAATGATACTAATTGTTCACTAAATCAAATTTTTTGAAAAATTTTTACTATGTTAAATTTTGAAAAAGAGCAAAAAGTAGTAGAGATTGGACCTGTTAGTATAGGTGGCCAACCTGGAGAAAACCCCGTAGTAATGATTGCTACTGTCTTCTATACGAATCACGCTGCTCTATTAGACGAAAAAACGGGGAAGATAGACAAAAAACTCGTAGAGCAAGAATTAAACGAATATTCTGAGGTCATTGAAGAAACTGGAATGCAGGGAATAGTCGACGTAGTCGGAGGTTATCCAGAAGCTTTATTGAAGGAATGTGAATATGTAGCTGATATTGTTGATTATCCCTTCCTAGTTGACGGTCTGAACGACGATTCGCGAATTCCTGTTATGGAAAGTTTAAAAGAGGTGGGCCTTTTGGATAGAGCTATCCTAAACAGTATAGACGAAGCTACAACTGAAGAAAGCTTAACTAAATTAAAAGAAATTGGAGTAAAATCCGCAGTATTATTAGCTTTCGGAAACAGATATTTATTCCCTCAAAAAAAACTAGAATTTCTGAAGACTACATTGATCCCTAAAGCACAAAAAGCTAATATAGAAAATATTATCGTAGATACCGCTGTGTTAGATTTACCCTCTATTGGGATTAATGTTGAAACAACGAGATTGGTAAAATCTGAGTTAGGGTTACCTACAGGCTTTGCTCCGGCTAACGCAATTTATGGATGGGACTTTGTTAAAAAATACGGTGATACATCTAGATGTGGTGGAATTGCTTCATTAATGGCTTATTGCGTTAATGCTGGAAGCGACTTTGTATTATTTGGTCCTATCAAATTTGCTAAATGTGTTATTCCTGCCATGGCGCTCATTTCAGGAATAAACTCGTATTATCGCAAACGAATTCTAAGGAAAAACATTTCAGATCGAACACCATTGAAGCATATATTTTAAGAAATGTATCTGATTAGAAGATCTTGGGTACGATTTAGGAACTCTTGTAGATTTTGATTGATTTGTTCCTTTTTGTTTTCTTCGTCTAATAGAAAAAGGACGTACATCGAGTAATTTAACACTTGTATTTTTCTAAACAAAATAACCGAATCTGAAACTTTAAATATTGCTTCATCTTTCTCTGTGGCTTTAAATTCAGAAAAAATTTTTAGCAACATTGTAAATTGTGGAGCCACTACTTCAAATACATTCAATAAATCTTCAGACTTTTGAATTTCAGTGATTTGCAGTGCTTTAGGTGTAAATGATTCAGCTAATACTAATCCATCACTACTAAGGAGGAGGATTAAAGACGCACCCGTTGCTGAAGAAAAATCGCGAAGATTATGTTCTATTAAATTCTTATTTGGGCTGAGTTTAGCTATTCCTGAGGAAAAGGCTCGTAAAATAGAGAAAATCTGAAAAAGACTTGTTATAAAAATTTCGGGAGGTCCATCAGGAGATAATTTAGTTAACTTACTCGTTACGGTTTTTATATTGTTTTTAATTTCTTTTGACTTAATAATGTCTGGGTCTCCTTTCGTTAAAACATAAATTATTGGCGTATTCTGTTCTAATTGCGTCAACGCTTTTTTCATATTCTTGAGATACTCTATACTTTCTTCAAAGCGATCTTTATTTCTGATATCAATAAAATAAAAAAGTAGGTCAGCTTCGAACAAATAAATCTGAGCTTTCTTAAGATACTTTTCATGGTATTTCTTTTGTCCTCCTAAATCCCATAGAAATATGGTTGCTCCGAGCGCTTCAATTGAACTCACATCTGCACCTCTTGTAGGGCTTAATCCAATTAATTTTGAGAACTTTCTTCCAACTGAAAGTAAAAAGCTCGTCTTTCCGCTATTGTCCAGCCCTGCGAATAATATTTTCATTTTTCTCTGAGTAGTTATAGGAGTAAACGGCGTGTTTTCGATGGTAATTATTTTTTTTAGAAGCCTTTTAAAGTCTGATTCTACCTTTGGTTGAGGAAGAAATTCAGTAGTAATTTTTTTATCAAATTCAGAAAAGAAATCGATTACAACGTTTTTAAGTCTATTTATGTTGTTGTATAAGAAACTCCTTTTTTTCTCATCTACTAAAATACAAAAAGCACTTGCTGTTGGAATCTCAGTAAACTCTGTATCGATAAAATGAAAGAATGTTAGAGAAGTTATTTGAATATCTGGAAATGGAATAATTCCGAAGTATTGGTATTTTTTCAATACCTCAATTTCTTTATTATACACCGCTCCGTCTCCAATTAAGAGAGAGATATTTTTAATCGCTATCTGCATATAATCTCTCAAGGAGATCTTGAGTATAGTTTTTGCGTTATCTTCTTTTTGCTTATTTTCTAATTCTTCTATCTCTAATGGTTGAGGAAACATGTAAATTGGTTGAGGACCTAGCTTATCGAAAGCGCAAAAAACTAATCCTTTGACGATTGAAGACTCAATTAATTTATCCATTAGTTGGAGTTTCGTGTAAATTATTTTCTATTATAATAATATTAAATTATAAATTTAATTATATATAGCTTTATTCTAGCTATATATAAAAATTAAAAAAAAAATAATTCTAGACCATTAATGCTAGAAAAAATTGCAGAGTATATTAGGAATAATAAAAATATCATAGAAAAAGAAGGGCTAAATCCTATTGTTAACTATGTTAACGCACATTCTTTTAAAAGTGCTCGCATCTTTTCAGACATAGG
>JAUWDN010000039.1 GCA_030608765.1 Promethearchaeota archaeon | reverse complement strand
GTGAAATAAAGTAAAATGCCTAAAAAGGAGGAAGATTTTGACAGTTTTGTTGAACAACTTCAACAAGAGATAAACGACAGAGAAATAAGCGATTTTAACGAACATATTGTAAATTTGTTTCATAACCCTAAAAATTGGGGTAAGCCTTCCAATTTTACTATCTCACATTCATATTTAGGAGCGCGTAATGATACAATGGAATTTTATTTAACAATTGAAGATGGAATTATTAAAAGCGCAAATTTCTTTACTGATGGTTGCGGAGCTACTGTAGCAACAGGAAGTCAAACTACTTTATTAATTGAAGGTAAAACCATTGAATATGCGGAAAAAATAAAACGAGAAGATATTGACCGTGCATTATTTGGTTTGCCGGAGGATCATAAGCATAGCTTAGAATTAGCAGTTACTACTTTAAGGAACTTAATTGAAAAATATAAAAAAAAATAAAATAGGTTTTTTGTTTAAAGAGCAGAAATAATAAGGATTAAAATTTGGATTTATATTTATAATAAAAATATAAGAAATGGAGTAATAAGTTAAAATAAACAATTTAAAACATTATTGTGATAACTTATGGAAAATAAGATATTAATTGTTGGACCAGCTAGTCAAATACTTGGCATTAGAATTGCCCAAAAATTAAATATTAGATACTTTAATACCGAATCAAAAACCTTCCCTGACGGAGAAAATTACCTTAGGATCAACTTAGATAATGAATCCTTAATAGAAGGGAAAGAAGTTATAATTGTACAGTCAACGGGACCAAGTTCAAGCGGGAATCAAAACGCTCGTTTATTTGAACTATTAATGATGATAGATTCCGTCAAAAGGATGGGTGCTGAAAAAATCGTCGTTGTGATCCCTTATCTTGCATATGCTCGTCAAGACAAAATTTTTAGACCTGGTGAGAGCAAATTTGCTAATTTAATTTTAAGACTCATTGATTCTATGAGAATAGATGAAGTTTTTGTTGTAGATGTACACGCTCCGAAGATTCTAGAAGAGATTCAATGTAAATGGATAAATATAGATTCTATGAAAGTATTAGCCGACTATATTAAATCATTAGATGTTAAAGATCTTGTGGTTGTTGCTCCCGATAAGGGTGCTGTTGAAAGATCCAAAGCATTTGCTAAGCATTTCGGAGAAAATGTTCCCATAGAATATTTTAAAAAAATAAGGGACGTAAAAACGGGAGAGATAACAATGACTGGCGAAATAAATTTAAAAAATAAAGATGTAGTCATCTCAGACGATATTATTGCAACAGGAGGAACAATGGCTAAGGCTATAAAACTTTCAAAAGATAGTGGAGCTAATAGAGTATTTGCTGTTGCGACTCACGCCTTATTATTACAAAATGCAAAATTTAGAATTATAAAAGCTGGGGCTAATGAAATAATTGGCACAGATTCAATTGATAATGAAGCAAGTAAAGTCTCCTTATCTAAAGCAATTGTAGATTACTTGGTATAATATCCTAATAGTTATTAATAATGTTTAAAATTAAATCGCGCGCAATTTTTTGAACTTCTTTTACTGAGAAGTTATTATTTACTTTATAATTCGCGCTAATAATCACTTCATTTAATCCAAAAGATATTTCGCGTTGGTCTCGTTCTTTTAGGTTTTCTAAAGTTTTTGGATCATCTAGTCGTGCTCTCTTCGAGAGCCTTTCAAATCTTACATTATCATCAATCATTACTGCTACGATTGGAAATTTCCAGGAATTTCGAAAGATTTTAACTTCGGCTATAGATCTCAACCCATCTATAAAAACAACCTCAGGTTCTAAGTTTTTAATTAACTCTACACATTTTTCTGCTAATATATCTGGCCCGAACTCATCTCGTAATTCTTGAGCAATTTTTCCTAAATTTTCGTCTGTAGGTTCAAAACTTCTCTTTCGTGTCTCGTTTCTGATTATGTCACCCATCGTTATTATAATCCCTAGATCTTCAATAGCTTTTAACACTGTTGATTTGCCAGAACCAGGTAATCCACAAAATCCTATTACTTTCATATTTGTATAATAAATCTTGAAGTGACTTTAAGGTTAGAACTTTCTTATTGGTTAAAAAGATTGATAAATTTAAAAGTTTTAAATTTATCCAATAATAAAGTTGAAACTATAAGAATTTAGAAAATCATTTGATTATTTAATGAATGGAAAAGAGGATAACAGTAAGGAAACGGAAAATAACGACACTGAACAAGATGAACTCGAGAAAGAGAATATAGATACAACGACATCAGAGTCAGATGATTTTATTGAAATATCGACTAAAGAATATAATATTCGAAAATATGGCATTGATCCAGCCGAAACGCCTATTATCATTTCATATAATGCCTATAGGCGCATTGTTGGGTATGCAATGCGATATGGAAATAATGATCAACCTCAAAGAAATTGGCGAGAAGTTTACGGTATTTTGATAGGATCGATAAAAGACAATAAAGAGGTAATTATTAAGGACGCGATCCCCGTAATGGTAGGTGAGAGAGCTTATGTTGAATATAAAAGTAAGCATTATGTAGATACTGCTCAATTTAACACTGCAATATATGAAAGAGCAATCCAAGATAATAAAGAAGACTTCTTTGTTGGATGGTGGCATACACATCCAGGTATAGGATTTATTTTTTCGCCAAGAGACATTGAAACTCAGTTGTTTTATCAAGGTGTAAACCCTTTCGCTATAGCATTAGTATTCGATCATTGCCAAAAGGGATCAAAAGCATATTATCTAGGAGTTGCTGGAATAAGGTTAAAAAACCCTGATCGGGGAATGTTTGCTACTTATTCGAACACTATCCAATTGAAATTTGAATTTACTAAGGAAGAAATGGTCAAACAAGTCGAAAAGGATGTAAAAGAAATTAATAAAAACATCAAAAATGCTTTGAAACAAATCAAATACATTGATGAAGTATTACGGAAAAAAGGATTAGCTCAACTCCAAAGGAATTTCGGTCTCATTATGGTTTTAAAAAGGGATGTTAAAATTACCGATGATGAACAAGAAGCTGAGGAGGATGACCACTACTTATATGAATGGGATCCTGATATTGACAAAAAGATTTACAGAATTCCTAAGTTTAGAGAAAAAATAGAAAAAGAGTTAAAAAAATGCGAAGATATTCTAATTGATTTAAAGAAAACGAATCAAACAACCAATTTTCAGAAAAAGAAAGAGAAATTTAGCAAAAAAATAAAGGATATGCTGGTAAAACCTAATGAATTGTATAAAAAAATAATGAACGATTTCACCAAAAGGATTGATATCATTTTTCCATTTTTTGATTATTTAGATACAGATGAAAGAAAAATTATTGAACATTTTGAGGAAAGGAGCTATGAATATCAAAAGATATTAGACGATCTAAATTCTCGTTCAGATTTTAACTTATAAAATTCTAAATATGTTATTACTCTTAAGATAATTTCATGGTTTTAATCATTAGATTATTAGCAGTATTGCTTTTTAATTACCATGTTAATGAATGAATTTAAATAACTTTTATATTGCTTGGATAACTTTTATATTTTAGACTGCTTTTAAATCAAACTTAGAAAATATATGGTAATGAGGTTCTTTCATGCCTAACGCCACAACACTTATAGTTAGAAATCGTACAGATCGGGAAAAAACAATTAAAGACGCTATTTTTGCCTTTTCAGGGGGAACAAAATCATTATTAATAAAAGGAGAAGGAGAAGAGATTTCAACCGCAGTTGAAGTTGCTGAAATTTTAAAAAATCGCCTATATCCTGGCGTAGAAATTGCTAATATTTCACTAGGTAGCCGCCCTTATTTCGAAAGAAATCAACGTAGAAATAATAAGAGAGATAATCACTCTTATAAAAACAAAAAAAATTTAATTTCGAAAATCGAGATAACTATCTCTAAATCACAAATATAAACTTTATTTATGACTTTTGATAATTTAGGCCCATTATTAGGCGAAACTAGAACAGTTGCGTTATGCCAAATATGTGGCGATTATATTTACAAACGAATTTACCACGATGAGAATTCAAAAAATGGAGAAAAAACAGTCTTCGTTTGTAAAAATTGTCTGAGAAATGACAAGAAATAATATTCACTGGAATAAATTTATTGGACTACAATCGTTTCTTATCTATTCTGTTTTTAAGATATTTTTCCCAATTAAAACTTAAAATAAATTGCATAATAGCTAGCGTAATTATTAACATTAAAGCTTCCGTTATTACACTTGAAATATCATCAATTTCGATCCCAGTAGCTCCAAATCCAAGCGATATCAATATAGGAAAAATAACATAGAAGATGGTGGTCACATTTTTTCCTAACCAAGCCCATAAAATACAGATAGGAAAGTTAATCTTTTTATCAGACATTCCCAAAGCGATCCATAAAGGATCATCTGGTATAGGTAAAGCTGCTGCAATGAAAATATACAAATGCATTGATTTTGGGTGATCTAGAACAAGTCTTCCAAATCCTTGTACATTATTTAGTGTTCTTGATTGAGACTTACTAGCTACCTTTTTTGCTCCAATACCTATTAAATAACCTACAAGCTCGCCTAAAGCACTTCCAAGCCCTCCAACAATTGCTATTCCTAATACTTCTAACCAAAAAGGACCATTCAATAGTATTTCACCAAGATTTAATCCAAGATTTGAATATCGAATGAAAATAGAATTAGAAAGTGAGAAAATAACGAAAGGATAGGGTATCGGAAAACCTACACTAGCATTTCCTAAAAGGCAAATAAAAAAAGCGATTAGAAGTGCTAAGAAATAATTGGATCCTTCCGTAAGTCCTGTGATATTTTGTCTTGATTGAATTATAACATTTTGAAAGGCTGGGACTGTTAGAAATAAAATTAAGTAAATCATAACTCCTAAGTAGAAAAATGTAAAAACAACGGTCAGTTTATTTGAAATAGCCATTTTAATTTTCTTGAGATCTCATTGATTATTAATTTACTTTAGAAATTTTAGTATTCAAGCCATTCCTAGCTTTTAGTAGGATTTCTAGGTTATCAGAAACTTTCCCTATTTTATTTACTTTATTAGGCATTTCAGCATTTTCCAGAAGTATGATCAACTCATCAGTTTTTGGATTATAAACAATTTCTCCTTTCTCAACGCTTTTAATTGATTTTGGATTATGTCCTTTATGAATTTCCATACCGGGAAGCGTCCAATAAGTTTTTGAGCCAAAACTAAACCTACCTCGTAAAATTATAGGTAATTTATTAATTATTGCGTCGGCGGATAAAGGTGCGTAGTATCGTAGTAGTTCACCATTAATGGTTCCTATTCCAAAGAGATCAATTTTTATTTTTATGGACATTTTCTTTTAGAAGCGTGTTTTTTGATTTAGATTTCATCTTGAGGAATAATATTCGAATCTATTAAACTTTCAGTTATTAATGGAGAATATATTACATAAGTTAATAATAACATTTAAATAGTCATTTCACCATCTAAATATTGGACAATAGTTTAAATCAATGGTTTTTGATACAGAATTACAATTAAAACAACGAGCTTGTTGTTGCAAAATTGATTCTTAAGTTCTGGAGCATTTTTTTTTAACAGAGTTAATACTTACGCCCTGATTTCCATATGGTTTTATATAATTACATTCCTATAATCCGAATCCTAAATTACGAGCAAGGTTATTATTATTTTAGGAGATTTCTAATATTATCACACTGGAGCAATAATTTTATAGAGAGATGCAATTAAGTTAAAATTGACATGTAATATAGTAAAAACTGAAACTATTTTGCTTGATCTCTTGTTGAATTTCGCAGTTGTTATGTTTGCTACACGAGACATTCAAACTTTAAATGCCTTTCAAGAAAAATTATAAGCTTCCTCAATAGAGCTTTGATCTAGATACGATTCATTGGAGTAAGAGGTTAATTTCCTTTGAAACAAATTTTCTGAGATAATCGGAGCTACTATTGTCCATCTTTTTTTTTATCGTTCAAGTTTTTTAAGTCTAGATGAGTATCGATATCATAAAAATTATACATAGGATTAACCGATAAAGCTAGAAAAATCTTGTTTTTCTTGATCATAAAATTAACGACTTCTCTTATATAACTAAATTTGATTGAACTGGCAAAAACTTGAATTTCTTTCACATAAACGTAGTTAAAAATAAAAATCGGTATGATTTGATTAATAAATTCTTCGTTTGAAAACAAATTCAGTTGCTTTTGAGATATTTCTTTAATAGTCGCTTTAATACCTTTTTCCTCTATTTTTAAATAAGATATCGTTTTTTTTTGATCAGGATAATATTTTTTGAGCCTTTGAATTAAGTCATCCGTCTTTATTTTTCTGTAAAATATAATTGAATTATCTTTGAGAAGGGAATAATTCTCTAATAAAAGATCTAGGACTTCTTGCAAAAGCTTGTTGTCAAAAACAGTATCTCCTGGAAAAACTATAAAAATTTTATCGTCTTTAAATATCTGCTTATTTGTTGTGATACTTAGAAATGAATGTAAGGGACCTAATTTGTATCGAGCTCCAGAACTAATTGCTAAGATACTTTCTTTACTGAACTGATTTTTTATTTGAGGGGAGGTTAAAAAGGCTTCAATTTGTTCCCCTAAATGACCTGTTACTACAACAATTGGACTAAGCTTTAACTTTACTAAGTTAGAAATAATTAAGGAAAGAATAGATCGATTATTTAAAGATTTAACTTTTATAAGTGGTTTTGGAATATATCTAGCAACACTTTTGGCGCGTACTCCTTCACCGGCACATAGAATGACGCTTGTTAATTTTTCCTTATGTTTATTCTTATGTTGTAACAATAGGATTTCCATCCAAATCGATTATAATGGTGTGTTCTTGTTGAGCAACTGGTTTTTTAGTTTTTTCAATTAATAGTGGATAATGATCTAGAATTTTTTTGCGAATAAAAACATCAATAGTTCTTTGAATCTTATTTTTTGGGATGATATTATGCTTTTCGAGCAAACGGGGCGAAAAAGGTAGTTTTTTAGTTAATTTGTTTATTTTATCCATATAATTCTTCTCTATAAAGGGTAAACCCTTCTGTGCTTTTTTAAATCGATAAATATAAGATTTAGTACCATTTTCTACTATACCTTTGCCAGAAGTAGCAAATGGTTCACACGCATAAGCATCTCCAGGTTTTAAAATTTGATTATGGCTTATAGCCTTATAATTTGGAATAAAAGGACCTGCATGTAAGTTGTATCGTTTCAATTCATGGCCTCCAAGATTATAAATTGGTTCTAATCCACGATCTTTAATTTTTTTAGCAATTACATCTCCCAATTCGTATAATTTTGTGCCAGGTTTAAAAATTTCAATTGCTGCTTCAAGGGCTTCTTGAGCGGCGTCTATAATGTTTTGAAGCGTTTCGTCGTTATTTATGTTAATGGTTATTGCTGAATCGGCAATATAACCGTCATAGTGGGAACCTATATCGATTTTCAATAATCCCTTAT
>JAUWDN010000188.1 GCA_030608765.1 Promethearchaeota archaeon | reverse complement strand
CAGTAAGGAATTATTTCAAGTAATTCATCAATATCAGGCTCGTCGATAAAAAAAGGTTGAAGTTTTCTTCTTCTTAGCTTCTTATAGGTTGATCTCTTCTCTAAGCTGTTATCGTAACATTGAAGATCGAGATTGATTTTTTCGCCCAAATTTTTACTGGTTTCGTTTCCAACCAGTAATTCATCGTCTCTAATAAAAATGGTCATATTTTTTAGAGTATGTGCTATAGCTTTCGCTCTCTTAATAATTTCGGGATCGTCCGGATATTGTTTGTATATCTCAGTGAAAAATCTCATGCGTTCGATACATAATTCATACTTGCTTGATAGCATGTTATTTTTGAGATTATTTATCCGTTCGGAAGGAGTTTTAACAGTCAAATTCTTCACTGAAATTTAAAATTTAAAATTGTAATTAATTTAAATCAACAATCTAATAAGTATTTTAAAACTTTAAAAAATAAGTAAAATAGCTTAACAACAATTATTATCTAATCGTTAGAAATGAAAGTTACACTAAACCCAAATACTATTTACCAGAAAATACTTCAGAATAAAATCAACAGGATAGAAGGTATTGAGTTTCTAATTTCGATCATAGAGAAATCTGAAAACACCAGCTCAAGGTTAGAAAGCTTAAAGATTCTATACAAGCTGAATACTCAAGATCAGATCGTTTTTAAAGCCTTAGAAAATTGTATAATTTCTGACGAATATGAAGAGATTAGGATAATTTCCGCTAAAATTATTTTAGAAAATTACTTTAAAGCTGGAGAAAATTGCTTGGAATGGGCTCTATTAAACGATAAGTCATCAAAATTTCTTAAAATTCTCGGAAAGTCGTTAAATAATCCAGAAGTCGACCAATTCAAGTCTTTATACGCAAATTATCTTCAAAGATTAGAGAAATTAGCTGAAGAGTTTGATGTTGTTTCCGAGGAAGTTCCGTTCTTATTGGATTTAGAATTTAATCTTGACAATTACAATAGGTTTAATTGGAGTTCAAACAGTAAACTGCTCTATAATGACGATGTAATGTTTAAAGTTCAAGACCAACACATATCGGAATTAAGTATATCCCTAAGAGATCAAATTCCTTCCTCTATAAAATTATTGAAGAATTTAAAAAATTTGAACTTAAGTTGCAATAATTTAACTGATTTGCCAAGCAGCTTAAGTGACCTTATAAATCTTGAAAGTCTTGATTTGAGCTGGAACGACTTCAAAGTTGTCCCGGATGTCTTGAATGAGTTAAAATCTATTGAGAAAATTAATTTTAAGAATAATTTCATTCCGAAATAAATATAAGTGTTTAAAACTCATCTGCAACTTTCTTTTCTATAATTGCATTTTAATATGTCATTTTTCTAGAATATTATATAAGTTAGAAAAATCATCCTATTCGTGTTTAGTGATTTAAATGAAAAAATATAAGCCAGTTGATCCGATAAAATCACCTAGATTTTCAGGAATTAAAACATTTATGCGTTTACCTTTTATCAAAGAACTGGAAGGAGTTGATTTTGCAATAATAGGCGTACCTTCAGATGCAGGAGCATCTTTTAGAACTGGTCAAAGAGAGGGTCCAGCAGCAATTAGAAAAATATCGGCTTTACTAAGGCATCACAATCCAATCTTGAACATAAGCCCATATGATTTTCTTTCGGGGATAGACTATGGAGATTTACCAGTTGTACCGGGATATATAGAAGAGGGGTATAAAAGAATTGAAGAGGGTCTAATTCCTGTTCTAGAAGCAGGCATAATTCCTATTCTACTTGGAGGTGACCACGCTATAACTTTACCAGAATTAAGAGCAATAAAAAAGATACATGGTCGTGTAAGTTTAATACATTTTGATTCACATAGTGATACTGTTGATGAATATTTTGGCAAACCATATAATCATGGTACTCCATTTAAAAGAGCAGTTGAAGAGAATCTGTTATTAGTAGACAATTGTATTCAAGTTGGATTAAGAGGTTCAATTTATTCTCATAAACATTTGGATATTCCAAAAGATTTGGGATTTGAAGTTATAACAACTCAGGAAATTAGAGAAATTGGAATAAAGGAAGTGATAGATAGAATATACAATAGAATAAAAGAAACAAAAGTTTTCGTTAGCTTTGATATCGATTTCGTAGATCCAGCTTTTGCGCCGGGTACAGGAACTCCCGAAGTAGGAGGTTTTACTAGTAGTGAAGCAATGGATTTAGTAAGAGGATTGAAAGGATTAAATTTCGTAGGATTTGATCTAGTTGAAGTTTTACCTGCTTATGATCCCTCAGAAATCACTGCTTTATTAGCTGCTAATATAATCTATGAGTTTATCTCGCTCTTAGCTTTAAATAAGAAAGAAAATGATTAAAATGGATTGTTTTTGCCCCGATTTTATTCTTAGTCTTAAATTATAAATTCAAAAGTGTTTTTATTAAAATATTCGTCATTTTATTAATCAATCATTTGGATTAGGATGAATATATTTAATAAATATGAATAATACCTATTGAATGAGAAAAACATGAAAGCTCTAAATAAAGAAGAGATATTTAAGCTTCTAAAGCAAAATAAAGAAAAATTAAAGAATCATGATGTTAAAAAGATAGGATTATTTGGTTCCGTTTTGAGAGAAGAGCATACTAATGAGAGTGATGTCAATTTTATAGTCGAGTTTGAAGCGGGGAAAAAAAGTTATGATAATTTTATCGAATTAGTTTTTTTTTTAGAAGGTCTTTTGCAGAGAAAGGTAGATTTACTCACAATTGAAGCTCTCAATCCTTATATGAAGCCCAAAATATTAAGGGAGGCTTATTTTGAATCATTCTAACGATTATCTGGACAAAATCAATCACATTAATGATGAAGTTATTTATTTAATAACAACATCAAAAGATTTAACGCACGATGAATTTGTTAAAGATGAAACTCTAAAAAGAGCATTTGTTAGAAGCTTGGAGATTATGGGGGAAGCTGTAAAAAGAATTCCTAAACAAGTATGTGAACAATACAGACAGGTCGAATGGAATAAAATTGCGGGAATGAGAGATAAACTAATCCATCACTATTTTGGCGTTGATTATGACTTAGTCTGGGATATAATTGAAAATCATATTCCAAAATTGAAAGAAACAATCAAATTAATTCTTAATGAAGAATAATTAATATTTTGGTGGATATAAAAAATTACTATAGTTTTTTTAAGATAAAAAAAAGTGATAAAAGTGAATTTTGAGACTATTAAATTTGAATTAAAGGAAAATGGAATTGGAATTCTTTCCTTAAATCGCCCGGAAAAATTGAACGCTATTAACTTCCAAATGGAGAAAGAATTACACGAGGTATTCGACCATTTGATGATAAATTTAGACTGCCGTGTGTTAATTTTAAGGGCTGAAGGAAGGGCTTTTTGTTCTGGAACTGATTTACAAGAAGCAGTAATCTTGAACACTAAAAAACATCCTGAAGGGTATGAGAAATATTATTTTCTAAATGTTCCAGAACCGATAAAACGAAAAATATACCATCAGTGGCGAATTAGTTCGATTTTTGTAAAAATGCGTAAAATTAGCCAACCAATTATTGCTTTAGTTCACGGTGCCGCCGCAGGTGGTGGATTTGGCTTTGCTATGGCCTCAGATATGCGAATTGTAGGTACCGATGTCAAGTTCATTAACGCCTCAATTAATATCGGGTTAACGGGTGCAGATGTAGGCGGAAGCTACTTTCTTCCTCGCTTAATAGGTTTATCGAGAGCTACTGAGATAATGTACACCGGAAGGCCAGTTGGGGCTGAAGAATCGGTAAAAATTGGATTAGCCTTAAAAGCTGTAGAACCGAAGGATCTAATGGATTCAGCAATGGAGCTCGCATCTGATATGATAAAAAAAAGTCCGTTAGGTTTACGAATGACAAAACAAGCACTTAATTTAACTCTCGATTCTCCAAGTTTAGAAACAATTCTCCAATTAGAAAATTCTAGTATCGTGCTCACATTTAGTTCGAAAGATGTGAACGAAGCCTCAGCCGCATTTTTT
>JAUWDN010000216.1 GCA_030608765.1 Promethearchaeota archaeon | reverse complement strand
AGGACTACTAATTATCTAACTCAATACAAACCAAAAGATCTCAATTTTTACGCTTATAGACGTTATAAAGATTTACTCTCAGAAATTTCGGTTGATTATAACAAAATAGAGGAATTACAAAATAGGAAAGCAGGAATCGGTCGAACAATGAAACAATTGAGAGTTTTGTATGATAATAATGATATTGATATCAGCGAGTTTACTCATCTTTTTGAAAAATATTCAACCAAACTCGTAACAATTGAGAATGTTATGGAAAAATTAAAAAATCCTGAGAAAAAAAGCAAAAATATTAAACAACAAATAAAAGAGACTAAATCTAAAACATAAATCAAATAATAGAGTATAAAAAATTGAAGTTTCTTGTTGTTTTTAAGTGAATTTAAAAATTCAACTTTTCTCTTTGAAATCTAATAGTTATAAAGATACCAATCATATTGTTTGTTTTATATTCGGGATAACTTAAGTTATACCCAGATTGTTATAAACTAACTTACCTTTTGTTATAACAAAACATATTTTCTTGATTCCAAAATTGTCGGACGGATGATTAAGTTTAAAATGAACTATTGAATAAGTATAATATAGGTTTTTGAATTCAATATTATGTGATTAATATGCACTCAATTATGCAGATAGCTAATGGTATCGGTATATCAAAAGCAGAAAGGATGAAACAGAGAGGGATAGATTCCATAGAAAAACTCGCATCTTCTTCTGTAGAAGATTTGATTAAAATAGATGGTATTGGAGTTAATAACGCGAAAAATTACATTGAACTCGCTAAGAAGCACTTAAAGAGTATGAGGACAAGAGAAAGAATCCAAAGTATTATTAAAAAAGATAAACCTCTAGAAGTATCAAGTGCAGAAACGAAAGCTTGCGATCTAATGCTATTTGGACCGAATCGACACAAGATTTCTATAAATTCCATAAAGAAACTCGCTTCATCCAATGTAGAAGATATTTCCTTACTAAAGGGTATTGAAATAGCGAATGCAAAAAGATACATTGATATTGCAAAGAAATATCTTGAGAGTATGAGGATAAGCGAAGGAGAAGAAGAGATTGTAGAAATAGTAACCCTTGAACAGAAAAAAGAAATTAAAATTCCAAACTACTCAAAACTAAAAAAAGTTTCTATTTCATCAAAATTAAAAATTAAGGAATATCCTCAAAAACTAGCTGTTAAAACACAAACTCCAACAAAGGAAAGACGCTATCAAAAAATGCAAAATAGTGATGTCAAATCGACCAAGAGAGCCAGTTATGGAGTTGACATAAAAACAGGTCGAAAAAAAAAACCGACAAGCAGTCCATCAATTCTGAAAACCTTTTTCCCTTTAGAAAAAATGCAAAAAATTCGTTATTTACACTATAAAATTAAGAATTTGGAAGGAGCACTATGGAAAAATAAAGAGTTCTCCTTTCCTGAGCTTAATTATATTTTAGATTATATAAAAATCCTAAATGTGAATTATAAAACCCAAAGTCAAATTAAGATCCTTAAAGAACTACACATTTCTAATACTTTCTATGATCCTATAGATAAAAAAGAAATAAAAATATGGGATTTAATATTCGAGTGTTCGCGTGTGTTATGGATTTCAGCGCAAGCGTATTCAAATCTTTCTAGAAAATACGAAGCAGAAGATTTAATGGAAAACGCAATAGTGGCTATGGTAGAATGTAGTAAGATGTATAAAACTGCGGCATATTTTAGTGCTGCATGTACTAGACAGGAAACTAAAGGTTTTACGTTATCTGTTGAGAATCTTGAATTAAATTCTGAAGATTCTCGAATACTTGCTCAAGCTCTTGCTACTACAAGTGAAGAAAATAAAAGGAATTATTCAATGGCAGCGAAATTATCCGCAGGATTGAGCGCATTGACCAAACGATTAGCGTTTTTTAAGAGATACGATAAAATCAAGGAAATTCAGTATAAAGCTCAATATCAGTATGACATAGGCAGAGCTTGCCATTTGAAAGCAAAATCCTTATTTATGTTTTTACCTGATGAAATAGATCAAGAAAGTATAGAAAAAATACAGAAGAAAGCAAATTATTATTACCACATAGCAGAAGATTTATGGGAAGATATGCTACAAGAAGGCCTAAGCCTTGTTGAGAGAGATTGCATAAAAATCAATTTGTCAATAGTAAATGATTATATTATAGAAAACGACCAAGAACGTATAGACGATAGCGAGGCGTTGGAGATTCAAGATCCGGAACCACTTATAATCGTTCCTGAAAATCTGGCGCCATTTATTCCAAGAACAACTAGTTACTTAACTACATTCAAACAAACAGAGCTTAATTTCGACGCATATTTACGTTATAAGAATTTAATGGCCGATGTTTTAGTAAATGTTAATAAAATTGAAGAATTAAAAAATAACAAAGCAGGTATCGGTCGAACTATAAAACAATTAAAGATTCTCTATGAGAATAACGATATCGATATTAACAGTTTTACCGAGCTCTTCGAAAAGTATTCAATAAAACTTGAAGCCATAGAAAGTGCGATACAAAACATTAGGACTCCTGAGAATAAAAAAGGACGGAACAAACTAAAATCACCGTTAATTGAAAGTACCGTAAGGTGATTCCTATATCGAAATTTTTTAAATACCTTAAGACAAGCATATTTTATATCACGTTAGGAATTATACTAATTATCTATATTAATGATCACTTAGTAGGAATATACCTCGCAAGTCTAGTTTTCGTAGTATTCTTAGTATCTTTTTTATTTTCACTATCTTCTAAGAGAAGACTTCTAAAAATAATTCGAGAATATCCAATTATAAACGACAAAGAAATTTCTAATAGATTAAAGCGTCCTGTAGAGGATATTAGGACTATTCTATTCTCGTTATCTAAAAATCAGAAAAAAAAGAAATGGTTAATAGTGTTTCTGAATACACGGTATATATTTCTCAACGAGGGCGCAGTTGAGAATTTTAAACAACTATATTATATGGGTTACAATGAAAAAAAAATTCTAGAACATTTACAGCGTAGCACAAGAATCAAATCCAGAGCTGAAGTAAAAGCTATTGAACTCACACTTACCCATCAAAAAAGACTTAAGAATAAGTAGTTGCTGTTAATTTAAATCTTTGAATTTCTCTAATAATTTTTTCTGTTCTTCAGTAACTTTTTTCGGAATTTCAACAGAGACTACTAAGTATTGATCTCCTCTGCCCTTCCCGCGAAGATAAGTTGCCCCCCTATTTTTTATCCTAAATTCCGTCCCATGTTGGGTTCCAGGGGGTATTTTTAATCCCTTTTCAATTATTTTTTCATTTTTATAATCTAAAGTTGGAGCATTAATTTCGCCCCCTAAAATTGCTGTAACAATATCGATGTTAATTGGAGTAATTAGATCGTTTCCACGGCGAAAAAAGTGTTCGTTATCTTCAACTCTTATGCCTAGATAGAGATCACCAGGAATAGCTCTACTAGATGGGATGTGACCTGCTCCCTGAACTTTTAAATGAACGTCATTTTCTATACCGGGGGGCGTATTTACGTGAATGGTTTTAGTTTCAGCAACTACTTTCCTACCATTACATACTGGACACTTTTTCTTAATTACTTTACCTGTACCATTACAAGTATAGCATTCTGCTTCACGAATGATTG
>JAUWDN010000201.1 GCA_030608765.1 Promethearchaeota archaeon | reverse complement strand
AGTGGTGCGTCGAAACAGAGCTAAAAATTAATGGTATACAACATTATGATAACCTATCTAGCGGGAAATATTTGGAAATTATAAGAAACTGGTTAGATAACGATAGATTGGACATAACTTTCAAGATGAAAGCAAAGTTTGTTGAAAGCGACCAAAATATCAAGAATAATAGGGGTAGAGTGGTGATATCTAATGGGCCCTTAATTTATTGCTTAGAACAAAAAGACAATAAGGATCTCGATATATTTACAGCAAGTATTAAAAAGGATCAGGATTTAATTGTTAAATACCAACCAGATATGTTAGGAGGCGTTAATACCATTGTCGGAAAGGACTCAAGCGGCAAAGAATTTACAGCGATACCGTATTATACGTGGAATAATAGAGGAGCAGATAAAATGCAAATTTGGCACTTAGCAGATTAAACTTGATTATATTAGAATTTTCAGAAGTAATTTCTACTTTCTCTTTATGAGAAACTAAAATACTTATCCGTTTGGTTTGTATCTTTCAAAAAGAGTTTCAGTAATTACATCGAAAGCCTTCTCAACATTTTGACCCGTTTTAGAGGATAATTCTATAAAAGAAGATAAATTATATTTCTTAGCGGCTAAAATCCCTTCGTCCCTCGAAACAGCCCTAAACTCTTTCAAATCAACTTTAGACCCAATCAGCATAATGGGAATATTTCCTGCATGTTCTCTAATGATCTGAGTCCAATCAGGTAAATGGTCTAACGAAAGACGATTTGTTATGTCGTATAAGAAAAATGCGGCGTTTGCGCCTTTACAATATTGATGAAGGAGAAATCTAAATCGTTCTTCCCCTCCAAAATCCCATATTTGTAATTTTACTTTTTTTTTATTGAAATTTGTGGTCTTAGAATAAAAATCCACACCAATCGTTAATTTAAGGTCCTCAAGGAAGAAACCAGAGATAAATCTAATAGTAAGAGATGTTTTTCCAACTGCTGCATCTCCTAACATCATTATCTTCCAAGTAAAATCGTAGCTCGCCAAAATGCTTAACCCAAATTGATAACTGGTTATAATTTTTAATTATATTATTAGATGTTTAATATTTAAAGGTTTAACTTAATTATATTTATCTTTATAAGATTTATTAAATATATGTTTTTATTTATCTTTCAATACATTTAAACATTATATCGTAATAAACCTCTAAGTCTCAAAATAATAGAATAAGTATATTCAATGTGAAATGAGCGATAGAACCTGGAAGAAGAGAATTCTTAAAAAGGACGAAAGTTAAAGATAATAAAATTCCAAATGAGAAGTAATATCCGAAAAAAGTAATTATTGTAGTTAAAGGGACGAGGAAAGGAGGAACGTGATAAAGAGTAAAGATAATTGAAGAAAAAATGATTGAATAAAGCAGTTTCATTTTTTTATGGCTTTTTCTAATAATAAAACCTCGAAAAAAACCTTCTTCACATGGTGCAACAATTACTACTTGAATCGCTATAAGAATTATTAACTGTATTATTGTAGGGTTAGTAGGGGTCGTAGAAATCGCATTATTTATTCCTTCCTCTACAAACTGCGCTCCAAACAATATTTGGACAATATATTTTACAAAAAAAGATATTATAAAACTACTTATAAAAAAGAATATAATTCCAATTAAAACTCCGGCGTTTACTTTTAGGAGCATCTTCCTTAAGGAGGTTGGTTTTCTTTGAAATCCCATTTCTTTCAATTCATCTAGAAACGATTTATTTTCTACTTTTGATGCAATTAAAGCGGGAATAAGAATTAGCAGAATCTCGAGAAATGAAAGAATTATCAAAATTATTGGATCTTTTCCTAAATCAATAGCCATTTTTATTTAGGTATTCTAATGATTCGAAATGAAAAAATTATAAAATTTAATCTCTCATCGTTATTATAATTAACTCTCTTTATTTTTAATCTTAATGACAATTAGAAATAATCCGCGGAATTACAACAACATAGATTCTCACCTACCGATTAACGAATCTTCGCGCCCTATTGTTTCGGGTTTTACTAAAGAACAACTAATCTTAATAAACTTAAAACATTTAGCTCAAAATTATTTAGAAATAGAGCAACAAAAACAAAAATTTGCCAAAATCTTACTAGAAAATTTAGATTCCTTAGATTTTGAAGAATTTCTAAAGTATCCGAATTACGATATAAAAGAAAGGCTTTTAAAAAAGGAAGTTTCAGCTGCTAATATAAGAGGCTTAAATGTAGTGAGTGTAGATGGAAGTTCTGTTGTTAAAAAGTTCATGAATGTGGATTTTTCTTTTTTAAAAGCTATTGCGGTAAAATACTATTTCTATAAAAATCATTCATCTAAAATAGATTATTTTCCTGACATAACGGGTTTTAATAATTATAATGTGCAAGGAAATTTCTTAAATCGTGAGGAAAATGTAGTGGAAACTAAAATATCGATGGACATGACTTTTATGGAAATTAATCTCTTGAATAAATTAATTGAAAAAAAAAACGAAATAGATTTAATCATTATCGATGGCTCCGTTGTTATTATGCCCATAAATTTAATCTTCTCTAAAGATTCTGAAATATCTAAGAAGTACGATATATTGTTAAAAGAATATAAAAAGTTATATTCTAATTGTAAAGAAAGGGGAATTATTTTAATAGGTTCAATAAAGGATACGAGAACTTCAGCATTAACTAATTTAATAAGAAGCTCTATTCAAATGTTAAAGCCTAATACGACTAGATTAACGGATTTTATTAAAATTAATTATTTCCAGATAATAGACTATTATTCTGATTTGGATTTATTCAATAGAGTGTTAACTAAATCTGAAAGAAGTTGCATTTTCAATTGTAAAAAGGACCTTGATAAAATTAGAGACACGGGTATAAAGAAAGAAATTCCTTATTATTTCCCCCAAAGTTTTTATGCGTTCTACCTTAAAACCGCGATTTACGATACTCCATGCAGGATTGAATTTTATATGAATGAAAGGCACTCTTTACAAGAGGCTTCAGATAAAGCTGATCTGATATCATCGATCCTTTTACCAATATCTAGCCTTAATGAATTCTATGGGTTACCTATACCTCAAATTGAAGCTCATAGAAGAGCAGTGTTCAAACCCCATGAGATTAATTTGCTATTTAGCAGTTTGTCAAGAACTTTGAGTAGTTATGGTGTTTCTCTGTTAGAAAAACGTAGAACTAGGAGACCGTTTTAACTTCATATTTTTTCTAATCGGTTTAAAATAATATCTTCGAAAAAAATATGCTTTTTTTTTAAGGTTGTATTTTTAAATCCACTTTTTTCTAATCGCTCGTTTATATCCTGGAATTTGGAAACACTAGAACTAATAAAATAAATATAAAACTTCTGATTAAAATTAATGAATGGTTTAGCCTGCAAAATAAATTCTAAAAATAACTCAAATCCCTTTTTTCCACCATCCCAACTATTATCAATACTTTTTCTAGTTTGCACTTTATTGTTAAATTTAAAAGAAGGTAAATAAGGAGGATTAAAAATAATTACATTAAATGAATTTTTGAGGTTAACTGGGAATTTAGTAAATAAATCAGAATGTATAAAGGTGATACTCTTCTTGTGGTTATTATAAATTTCATTTAATTTAGCACATTTAATTGCATTTTCTAATATATCTGAGGCAAAAATTCTAGGAGAGAAATTTTTTTTTTTTTTTTTACTTCTTGTAAAAATAAAGCAACTATTCCCGTTCCAGTTCCCATATCCAAAATATTCTTAATCTTTTTAATATCAAGCCCATCAAAGTAATTATCGTTGATACAGTCCTTGAAATAATCAATAATTAGATAAGTATCATCAGATGGAGCGTAAACATCCTCAAAAAGACAATCGATATTAGGATCAGGAAAAAGATTGATTTTTCTCACCAGCTAGCTT
>JAUWDN010000170.1 GCA_030608765.1 Promethearchaeota archaeon | reverse complement strand
AAAAAGCCCTGTATCTTCTCCGTTTGTTAGTGCAGCCCACCTTACATCCGTTCTATTACCGTTCTCCTGCGGTCTTATATAATTATGAACCAGTTCATTAACCTTTCCTGAATATATCCCTATAGCCCCGCTTGTCTTACGATCCAGCATGGTTTCATGAGGACCTCTTCCAAACCATGTTAAGTGATTAAATTCATTGGAAATTTTCAACTGCATTCCAAATCGCGCCATATTTATCGAGGGTCTAATAGAACTCTTGATAATTATATTTCCATCATTATATATTGTATACGTAAGAGCCATATCTTCTTCTGAATTATTAATAGTAAAAAGTACAAAAATTCTGATAATGTTAGGATTAACCTTCTTAAAAGTAATATCTTTTACAATTCTATTTATACTTGTTTCTTTCCAGCTAAAATTAAAACTAGGAGCTGATTGTTCAGAAAAATCTATCAATCCAAGATCGTTATCAGTAGGAGCTCTCCAAAAGTTAGGGATTAATGGCATACGTAATAGCTCTATATTCCTATATATGTAAGTTTCTAAGGCACCTGTAGTTTTTCCAATTCTGACTTTAAAATCTTCTCCTTTAATAATATAGGATTCCAGTAAATCATCCATTGCTATTTCTGGTAATTTATTTAGACTATAACTTTCTTTTGTTGCAGTATATGGTAGCTTGAACTGATCCCATGCGATTATATGACCCTCCTTTGCCCATTGCACCCCATTTTTCAGAGACGAAATAATTTTGAGATGGTATTCACTATTCGGTTCTAGATTAGGTTTTTGAAATGGAATGCCAATTTCATTTTGCTCACCTGGTCTAACTTTTAAATTTTCAAATATTCCATTTTGAATGATAATACCGTTCGCAGTTAGTTCCCAATCAACATTAATTCCATCTAATGAAATAAAATCGAATTTATTATGGAGTAATAGTTTTCCCTCCAACAGGTTTACAGGGTAAATTTTAATGTTTTGATAAACCTTTTTAACCTCGAATAATGCGGGATTAGGTTTACGATCTGGTAACACTATACCATTGATGCAAAAATTGTTATCATTTGGTTCGTCTCCGTAATCTCCTCCATACGCCCAAAACTCCTCTCCTTTGTCTGAAATTTTCCTTAATCCCTGATCTATGAAATCCCAAATAAATCCTCCTATTGCATTCGGATATTTTTCAAATACATCCATAAATTCTTGAAAATTTCCTAAGCTATTACCCATTGCGTGAGCAAATTCACATAAAACATAGGGTCGTGGACTACTAACTTTAACGGTCCTTCCTATTTGTCCGGCTCTATTTTTCTTTAGATTGCGTTCAAAGTGTTGGGGTGATAAATACATACTGCTCATTATATCAACGATTTCTTGATTGTAATCTCCTTCATAATGAATTGGTCTAGTTGTATCTATTTTAAGCGTTTCATCTTTCAGGGTTTTAAAATTTTTACCCATTCCTGCCTCATTTCCCAGAGACCATATTACTACACTTGGGTGGTTCTTATCACGCTCTACCATACTTTGCATTCGATCAACGCACGCCTCAGTCCAATCGGGGTCACTCTTGGGAATTCTATTCCATAAACCATGAGTTTCTAAGTTACATTCATTTAACACATAAATCCCATACGCGTCGCATAAATCGTACCACTTGGGGTGGTTTGGATAATGACTTGTTCGAACTGCGTTAATATTGTTTTGTTTCATTAATATTATATCCTGAACCATTCTATTGTATGGAATGGCGCGTCCGTGGTCTGGATCATGCTCATGTCTATTAACACCTTTGAGAATAACAGATTTTCCATTAATAAGAAAACTTCCAACTTCACTGGTTTCAACTTTTCTAAACCCAAATTTGCAATGTTCTACCTCAGTTATTTGATTTTTCGAATTCTTAAGTCTCAGAATTAAATCGTACAGATTAGGAGTTTCTCCGGTCCATTTTTTAGGGTTTTCAATATAAACCTGTAATTTCAATATATGTTCTGAATTCGATTTAATCGTAAAAGTTTCACTTATAAGAATTTCAGACCCAACAAATTGTTGTTCGTCATCTAATAATGAAATCTCTACTTTATTTTGATTCACATCGTCTTTTCCAAAATTATTGACTTTTACTTTAACTTTTAAGATAGCATCCTTATAATTTTCGTCCAGCTCACATCGTGCAAAAAAATCCCGAATATGAACTTTTGGAGTTGAGTATAAATATACATCTCTAAAGATTCCACTAAATCTCCACATGTCTTGATCTTCTAAATATGAACCGTCTGACCATCGATAAACTTCGACAGCAAGAATATTAGTATCATTTTTTAAATACTTCGTAATATTAAACTCTGCGGGAGTCATACTTCCCTGGCTGTAACCAACTTTTTTTCCATTAACCCAAATGTAAAAGGCAGATTTTACACCCGCAAAGTGGATGAAAATCTCGCGTTCATCCCAATTTGTAGGGACGTTAAAATTTCTCCTATAAGAACCCACTGGATTGTATTTAAGGTCAATCTTTGGAATAGTTTGAGTATTAATACTATAAGGGTAATTGACATTAGTGTAAATCGGTATTCCATATCCTCGCATCTGCCAATTACTTGGAACATCAATTTCTTCCCAATCGTCCGTTTTAAAATCTTCTTCATAAAAATCTCTCTGCCTTTCTGAAGGATTTTTTACCCAATTGAATTTCCACATTCCATTAAGAGATTTATAATAAAGTGAATCATCCCATTTTCCTAATGCTCCTTCAAGACTCTCAAAGGGAATTAAAGTTGAGTGTGCAGGCTCTTTATTTATACTGAATATTTTTGAGTTTTCCCAATCTGGTATTCTATCTGGTTCTTCGTTCATAGTTCTAACTTTTTTAAATGATTTCTAGTTAAAATTATCTTCTGTTATTTCTATTTGAGGATGTGAGAGAAATGTAACATTTCACAATTATTAAACAGTTTTCTAGTTAAGATTATTTAATAAAGAGAAGAAAATATGAATTATGAAGAATTTTTTAAAGTTATTCAAGAAAGAAAGGAATCTGATTGATTAACACTATTATAAATAAAAGGGTGACCCCCAATACCAACCGATTTCACTCAAGATGTAATTAAAATAATAAAACACATTCCAGTTGGAAAAGTACTCACTTACGGTAAAATTGCAAAATTAGCTGGAAATCCAAGAGCTGCTAGACAAGTTTCATGGTTGTTACATTCTTCAACAAAAAAATATAATTTACCTTGGCATCGTGTCATTAATTCACAAGGAAAAATTGCATTGAAATCCCAAGACGGAAAAGAATATCAAAAAATATTACTAGAAAAAGAAGGCGTTGAATTTATTGAGAATAATAAAATCGACCTTAAAAAATATTTATGGGAAATTGATTCTATTGTAAATATTTAAGGGATATATCAATTTATAAAAAATTAAAAAAAAATTATTAAGATAAGAGACTTTTAATGAAATTATGAGAAAAGAACATTTAGTAAAACCCTCAGAAACAGTTTTTTCACGAGAAACTAGACTTATGGATAACGATAATTCTCAGATAAATCAGGCTCCCACTTTAAAAACTGGAACCACTACTGTCGGATTAGTATGTAAAGACGCAGTTATTTTAGGAACGGATAAACGAGCTTCAATGAGTTATTTTGTTGCTAGTAAAACAGCTGAAAAACTGCACAAAATTCAAGAACATTTGTACATGACTATAGCAGGAGGCGTTGCTGACGCAATGTATTTAGTTGATGTTTTACGGGCTGAAACTGCGTTGTATCAGTTGAAGGCAGAGAAGCCTATCAAAATAAAAAGCGCTGGGAAATTGCTATCTAACATTTTATACCAAAATAAGATGTATCCCTTTCAAGTTGGTCTCATACTTGGAGGGGTAACAGAAGAGGAAGGACCTGTTCTTCTAGACATAGGGGCTTATGGATCAATTTTGCCCGAAAAGTTCTGTGCTGTTGGTAGTGGTCAAAATTTTTCATACGGTGTTCTTGAAGCAAAATATAAGGAAAATCTAACAGTTAAACAAGGAAAAGAGATTTTAATTAAAGCTATTACCTCATCCATTATTCGAGACATGGCAAGTGGTAATGGGATTGATATTGCTGTTGTTAAAAAAGAAGGTCCAGCAGAAAAGGAATTTATTTCAATAAAGGAATAAATAATACTCTATTTTTACTCTATTCGATCCTTAATATTTTCTCTTCTAACTATTTAAATTTTGCGTTAGTTGTAATGCGATTTAGAAACCTTTAATAATAATACCATATCTTTAAAATTTAGACTTTAAGCAACTTAGAATATACTTTTACA
>JAUWDN010000141.1 GCA_030608765.1 Promethearchaeota archaeon | reverse complement strand
TATCAGTAGCGTCGAAGATAAACCTCCTTTAATATCAATAGCTTCTTATGAGACGCATTTCACAAACATTGGAATAAAAGAAAATGGAACTTTCAGCGTAAATACTCCTTCTGAAGAAATAATAGAGGGCACTGATTACTGTGGTATAATCTCTGGAAAAGATGCAGATAAGTCAGAAGTGTTTGAAGTCTTCTATGGAGAACTTAAAAGCGCCCCAATGATAAGTAAAGCACCACTAAATCTAGAATGCAAAGTAATCAAAACTATAGTAATTAAAGACTTAACTCACGCTGAGAAAGGTCACGAACTTTTTATTGGAGAAGTAGTAAATGCTTATGCTGAAGACGAATATCTAACGGAAGGGGACCCAGACATATCCAAGATAAATACCTTTACATATTCTATGAAGCAATATTGGAAAGTAGGCGAACGAATCGCAAAAGCTTGGGAAATAGGAAAGAAATATACGAAAAATTAGTAAAGAAAAAATCCTCAAATCTAATTAAAATACTACAATTGTATTTTATAATGAAGGTTTAGAACTAGCTAGTTTTTTTTTCTTTTTAAGAATGTTTTTAATATAAGTAATAATTTCATTTCCAGAAATAGCTTTAACTAAATAACCGTCAGCACCGAGTTCTTTTCCTTTCTGAATATCTTCAAAAAAATTTTTTACAGTAAAAAGAACTACAAGAATTTTAGGGTATTTCGATTTAATTTCTGCCAATATTTCATAACCATTCATTCCGGGAAGCATGATATCAAGCAATACGAGTGCTATATCTTCGTGTTTTTCTTTGATAATGTTTAATGCATCATATCCATTACTACAGGTTAGTGTGTCGTAATTCTCGAGTTGTAAAAATTTTTCAGTTAGAATCGTTATATCTTCTTCGTCGTCGACGATCAAGATTTTTTTGGCTGCTGACATTGGAAATTCCATTTTTCATCCTTTTTTCGTTTCCTACTAATATAGATTCTTTTTACTTATTTAAAAATCCTAAAGATTATTCTATTAAGGATCTCGTATAGAACGAAAAATGATTGATATTTATCTATTTAATATTTTTTTCACGTACTCACGTAGTTCATTTCCAGAAAATGGTTTGGTAATATATCCATCGGCTCCTAATTCTGATCCTTTTTCTTTATCTTCTTTAAAGCTTTTAACCGTAAAAAGAATAACTTTGACATCTTTATAGGTTTCTTTTGATTTTATAGTTCTAAGGACTTCAAACCCTGACAATCCCGGCATCATAACATCTAAAAGGATTAGTGCGATCTCTTCATATTTTTCTTCAAGAGCCTTTAATGCTTCTTTACCGTTGCTACAAGTAAGCGTGTTAAAATTATCAAGTTGTAAAAACTTCTGAACGAGGCTGACAATATCAGGTTCGTCATCACATATAAGAATAGAATTTTTATCTGTCATAGCAAATCCTTTTTTGGTTTAGTAGAAAGTAATTATATAAATATTATAATTAGATATTTTTCTGATGTCTAACAATATATATCAACTCATTTCGATAATTTATATGTATACATTTTTCGAGTTTTAAACAGCGATCAATTATGTCAAATCACGACAAGACACCCATTTTTCCCGATTCTTACATCGGCGATAGTTCTTTAGAATATGATAATTCGATTTGGATGGAAAGAAATCAAAAAAAAGCAACGCTAATTTGTTTACAATATCTACATGATGAAAAGTTGAATAATCTTGGAAACCTCGATAAAATAAACGGAAAAAAATGCTTGATTGCTGATTTAGGATGTGGAACTGGATTTTCTTCAGAAATTTTAGTGGAAAAAGGACATCGGGTTGTTGGTATAGATATTTTAATCGATATGCTTTTAAAAGCCAAAACCAAAAAGAAATTTTTAAAAAAGGAAAAGGAACTCGAGCTTATATTAGCTGACATCAATTTTTTACCACTTAAACGAGCTTCGATTGATCATGTAATTTCAATTTCAGCGTATAATTTTATTATTCATAGAAAAAATTTAATTAGCGATATATCTAAAACAGTCAATAATACAGCAAGATACTTGAAAAAAGCTTTAAAACCTAACGGGAGAGTTGTTATCGAATTTTACCCGAAAGATGAAAAAGAACTAAATACTTTTATCTCATCATTCAAAGATAATGGTTTTGATGGATTTATGGTTAAGAAGGACCCTAATCAGAAATCGGGTCAAACATTTTTACTATTAAAAAAAGGGTGAAAATTATAGGGATATGTAAATTTTGTGGAAAAGCAGATAAACATATTTCTGATGTGCTAAATATATGTCGAGATTGCATACTTAAAAGAGATTGGGAAATTGTTAGGCCACACATTTTAGATGTCCATAAACAAGTTAGAGCTTTAGTAGACCTACCTTCGGAACCTCCGAAAGCAAATAAAAAGGAAATTAAGTTGAAATGCAATTTTTGCATTAACGAGTGTGCTCTTTCTGAAAACGATTCAAGCTATTGTGGATTAAGAAATATTGAGAGAAATCAGAGCGGTGAGTTACCGTTACCTTCTAAACGAAAAGGTTACATTCACGGATATCTCGATCCTATACCAACAAATTGCTGTAATGCATGGTTTTGTAGTGGGGAGTATAACACCTACTCATTTGCAGCATTTTTATATGGATGCTCGTTTAATTGCCTTTTTTGCCAGAACTTTTCCCACAAACATTTTTCAAAGAAGTATATGGTTGATGTCGAAACATTAGCTGACAGAATATATAATAACAAAAATATTACCTGTATTTGTTATTTTGGGGGTACTCCTGAGGTGCAATTACCTTTTACTATTAATTTAGCGAATCGTATTTTGGAAAAAATTAAGGAGGAAGAACATTCAAGAAAATTCAGAGTATGTTGGGAATGGAATGGCAGTGGTAACAAAGATTTAGTTGATAAATGCATGCAAATTGCCGTAAACTCAGGAGGGAACATTAAATTCGATTTAAAGGCTTTTAATGAAAGGTTAAACTTGGCACTATGTGGCATTAGTAATAGGAGAACACTTGAAAATTTCAAATATTTAGCTGATAATTATTTTGGTTCACGAGGAGAAGGTAGGTCAGAAATGAGTGCTTGCACGTTATTAGTCCCAGAGTATGTGAATCACGAAGAAGTCGAACAGATTGCTAAATTTATTAGTGAAATTAACGATAAGATACCTTATAGTTTGCTAGTGTTCCATCCTGATTATCAAATGAAGGATTTACCAATAACTTCGAGGAAACAAGCTAATAAATGTTTAGATATAGCAAAGAAATATCTTTTAAATGTTAATTTAGGAAACAAGTTTCTTCTAGGATTCTCGTAATTTTCTTTAAAAATTTCTTAATATTCTATAAATTTAAGTCAATTTTTAGGGATTTCTCCAATTTTCGACTACTTATTATCAATAACAATCATTAATAGTAAAACAACATTTTATCATATTTATTATAAGAAAAAAAATGGGATAGAAAAATGAAGAGAATTCAGAGCATTGATATGATTCGAGGATTTTGTATATTTCTTATGGTTCTTGGCCATATACTTGATTGGTGGATATTAATCCAAGGTAGATGGTTAATCTTTTATTTGTTTTCATTTTTAGCGTCAATAGCTGCTACGGGATTTTTACTAGTATCTGGCTTCAGTGCAGCAATAGCGTATAAAAGTAGAGTTAAAAAAGCAGAAGCTTCTACTGATATTTCTATGACCCAAGCTCGGAACCTCTATTTCATTAGAGCGTTATTATTATTAGCAATAGGATTAATGTATAATACTGCAATCGCTTTAGCGTTAAACAATTTGAGGTGGATTTGGGCATGGAACGTCCTCCAAACAATTTCTATATCGCTCTTATTGGCGTGGCCTTTATTACGCACCCCAAAATACTTCAGACTTAGTTTAGGGATTGGATTATTAGTTATTAATGATTTGCTTTTCCCATTTTTGCTTTCTTATATCAATCAACAAAATATTTATGGCGTTTTATTCCACATTTTATACCATCCTGATGAGGCATTTACGATTTTATCTTATTTCGCAATTTTTCTAATCGGAACTGTAGTTGGAGATTTCTTCTTTAGCATCAATATTATCAAAGACCAAGTAGAAAGGAAGAATACTATTAAGCGCGTGTTTTTAAGGACGATATTGATAGTAGGGATAATACTTACTTCATTTGGAATTATATATCGTTTTTACGATTTTATGTATCGTCGAACTCTTTCGGCTATGTTTTATTCTCTTGGGGTCGTCCTAATTTTACTCGCAATACTCTTATATCTAGAGGAATTTGAAAAAATAAAACTGAAGAAAAGATATAGATTCTTCTTTTATTTTTCATTTTACTCTTTTACTGTCTATATAGCTCACGATCCGTTGTATTTTATATTTTACCGCCAATTAAACGCTATAAATATCTGGTTAGCTGTTATAGGGACATTTATTTTAATAATATTTTTGCTCAAGGGTATTCATAAAAAGTTAGGAAGAAGAGCCTCATTAAAAACACAATTGGGTATCTTAAGTTTAATAATCGCAAATAGAATCAAAAAAAAGAAAAATAGAAATTAGAAAATTAAGGTCTTTTAAGGTATCAATGATAAAATTTATTACATTTTAATAATTTCTTTTCCTACTCAATTAAAAAAAGTTTATAAAATGCAACAAGCACGTATAAGACTTAGTAGCACTCAATTATCTGCGTTGAAAGCTGTCTGTGAGCAAATTGAGAGCGTGTGTAAAAATCA
>JAUWDN010000055.1 GCA_030608765.1 Promethearchaeota archaeon | reverse complement strand
AATGTGGGGTTTGTCATACTTAGGCATAACACAGTTGGCTGTATCTTGGAACAACGAAGATTTACTCACTTGCCTAAACCCTATTCATAGTTCTTATTCAAATGTTTTTTGGCACCCAGGTGGATTATATCCAGTTGGTTTATCAGGAGCTCTGTATTTGATAATGCTTTCTACGGCTAGCATGAAAAATCTAAAAACGATGGATTTTGATCAATGGGATAAAAACGGATTTTATAAACAATTGTTTTTTAATCCTTCAAATAGCTTCTACAACGAGCCTTTAGACTCAAAAAAGCCAAAATTATCAGATATGGCGAGTGTAGAGAATCCAAAGTACTTGATGAAGATGATGAATAGCGTCTATAAAACGAATGTGGATGTGTCGAAAATGGATCAAGGGTCGTTCTTAAAACTAATAAAGGAAATGTTTTACGAACGAAATATTTTTCATAACTATGATTTATCTCCATATGCTTTTGGGCTTAACTATGAATTAAAAACGCCTATGTTATTTATTGGGGGTTGGTATGATATGTTTATTGAGCATATGATGCGAGACGTGAAGCTAATTCAAGATAAAGCCCCAATTTTTTTCAAAGATAAATTTAAAATGATTATAGGTCCATGGACCCATATAAATATGGATAAACTGTTTATCAAGCCATTAAAGTACGCACACTTAAAAGACGATATTACTTTCTTTCAAAATATACTCCCATTTTGGTGGTACGATATCTGTTTAAAAGAAAAAGAGTCAGATTTATCAAAAATACCTCCTATACACGCTTTTATCCTAAATAAAAATATTTGGAGAGATTTCTATAAATGGCCACCTTCCTCCACTGAAATAAATTTATACCTGCACTCGAACGGGAAAAGTAATAGTTTATTAGAGGACGGAGTACTTTCAAAAAAAAAACCAGAGAAAGAACTCCCTGATGTATACCAATTTGATCCTTCTGATCCTGTAATAACAAAGGGAGGAAGAAACTTGTTTTTATTAAGTGGCCCTCAAGATCAGACTAAAATTGAGACGCGGGACGATGTTTTAGTATATTCAACGCAAATACTTGAAAAAGGTTTAGAAGTTATAGGTGAAATAAAGATTATACTTTTCGCCTCTACCACTGTAAAGGATACTGATTTTATGGTTAAACTCGTTGATGTTTACCCTGGTAATAAAAAAGCTATAAATGTAATAGATTCAGGAGTTAGAACTCGTTATCTTAATGGTGATTTAAATGATCCCAAGCTAGTTATTCCCAATAAAATATACAAGTATGAAATAGTAATTGGAACAACTGCTATTTATTTTCCAAAGAACCATAAAATACGATTGGAAATATCATCTAGTAATTTTCCTAGATTTGATGTTAACTCCAACCTTGCAGGGAAACGAAATGATGCGAATTACATAAGTGCTACTCAGACGATCTATCACGATAAAGATCATCCATCACACCTGATACTTCCCGTTTTTATTGAAGAAAAAGTAAATTAGTTAACCTTCCAAGGTCTTCTTATTCAAATTTTAAAGGTTTAGCAGTTTCGTATAGGTAACTAAAGTAAAAATTACTTGCTGGACCAAAAGCTACATGATCGGTTGCTACGCCGAAATAACTTAATCCTTTAAAAATCTCCTGCGTTAATACTATGAACGCTTCTTCCCCTTCATCCATTACAATGCTTGTTCCAAATACTTGATCACGGGAGCGGATTTCGCAGATTTCTGAGTATTTTTTAATTAATTCTTCGAATTTTTCGTCTTTTAGAGAGTTCTCTTCTATTAATAACCTAATATCTGTTACTCCGCGGGCTCTTGCTTTTTTTAGCGCCTCGTAAAAGAGATCTAGAAATTCGTAATAGGGTGCAACTAAATAAAGAGAATTTCTTGCGTGTTCAATGAGATTCAAGCTTCTATTAATACATATATCCCTTCCACGGTGGATGTATAACGAAACTTTTATCGGCGTATCGTGTGATTCGTAAATAGGGGTAAGGTAACGGAGAATTTCATCCGAGAATTTGTCAAATCGAACCCCATACTGCTTTTTTGCTATTGTCAAAGCCTCGTCAGGACTTTTAGGAAAATAGCGACTAGGTCTTGATTCTTCCTCCTTGTGAAGAAACTTCTTTCCTTTCTCCAACTGAGTTAATATATTATATATTCTAGAATAGGGTACCCCAGAAGCGTCAGAAAGTTCCCTTGCGTCCATTGGTCCTTTTGAGATTAGAGTGAGGTATATAGCAACTTCGTAGTCCGTCAGACCGATGGCTCGGAGAGCGTGTTTAATGTTATCGGGAGTTTCTTTCGACATTATTATAAGAATTTTGTTAATTAATAAATTAATTAATACTACATACTATATATATTATCATAAGTATTATTTATCTAACCCTTGCGGGGTAAGTCATCTTGCGACTAACATTTTCTCGCAAGAATCATCCTTTTTTTAAATTATAATTGAAAATACATTTGTAAAGATACTGCATGCACTAGGTCATCCTCCTCCAGTATCTTCAAGAGGTGTGAAATACATTACTACTACTGCGATAATTATAGTAGAGGTAATGATTAACACTATAACAATAATGAGGAGGATTAATTTTTTGGTTCTCTCATTTTCAAGAATTTTTAAGGGCATATCATGAACACTCATATTCTTTTATTATTAAAAATTCAATTAATCAAGCTTATTTATATAACTTCGTTTTATTTGATTTAAGTTAAAAATTGTTGCTAATACAGTTCTTTTTAATATTGTGCTTTAAATAGGAGATATTAAGTAGAGTTTTGTAGAATAGCTTTAGTAATAGGATCTGGGAGGGATAGTGCTAAAATAACAAGTAAGAAATATAAGACTAAATTGATTTATCTAAATTGAACCAAGAATATGAATATTAATTATCGAGAAGCTAAGAGCATAATAACCAAGAGCAATATACCCCAAATTGATTTTGTTATTAATCCCTATGTTGGGTGTCAACATGGGTGTATTTACTGCTATGCTGAATTCATGAAAAGATTTACGGGGCACAAGGGCGATAAATGGGGCGAATTTTTAGATATCAAAACCTATGACTTCGATAAAATTAAACCTCAAAAATACGATGGAAAGAGAATATTACTCAGCTCTGTAACTGATCCCTACACTCCTTTAGAGTTAAAATATAAAAATACTCGCAAAATCTTGGAAAGCCTTGTAGGGACAAAAGCTGAAATCTCAATATTGACTAAATCAAAATTTGTTGTACGAGACATTGATCTATTTAAGAAATTTGAAAACCTTGAAGTTGGTATTTCAATTAGCACCTTAGATACCGAATTCGCAAAATTGATCGAAAGGGGAGCTTCAAGACCTAAAGAAAGGTTAGAGGCATTAAAAGAAATACACGAGAACGGTATTAAAACTTATACATTTATTTCACCATTTTTTCCAAAAATTACTAATTATAAAGCGATAATAGAAGAAACGATGGACTATACAGATTCATATATGTTTGAAAATTTAAACTTTAGACCCCATAATGTTCCAAGAATTTTAAACATTGTAAAGCAGATATATCCAGATATTTTACCCTTGTATGAAGAATTCAGGAAAGATCCTTCTCAATGGGATCCTATTGAATCAGAAATAGAAGTTTATTGCGAAAAGTTGAAACTTATTTATAAAATCGAATTCCATCATGGGGGATTCTCAAAAAGCTAAGTTAAATATTTGATTTTTGCATTCCTAAAATATAGCTCTACTAATAAATTTCGTTAATAAGAGTTTTTAACTGTTCTACATCTTTAAAATAAAATAAGCTTACATTTTCTTTAAAAAATGGAGTCAGTAAACCACCCCTTTTTAATACTTCAGTGATTTCTACATTTTTTAAAACAAATACTTTAGTTTTTTCATAATATTCTTTAAAGGAAAGGATAATCCCCATTTCAATCATGTGCCCACCTTTATCATGCTCAATAACCATGAGAATTTCATCTGAGAATTTCGCTATTAGATCAAATTTATAAATCAGGTTCTCGAGATGTGTACGTCTAAATTCTTTTTCAAGAAATCCAAGGTTATTCTCGACAGCATTTACGATCTTTTGCACTTCCTGAAGATTGCTAAAGGTATCCTCATCATATGAACCACAAATAAAAATTTTAGTCTTATTCAGGTCATAAATAGAAAATATACTAATAAATTCATCTAAAAATTCATCCCAAGCACTCCTATGTGATACTTGCATTCAAATCCCCCTAAAATATATGAAATAATTTAGAAATTCATTTATGGTATAAATTATTATATACCAATAACAATTGACTCTATTAGATTTGAGTTAGATTTAAATATGTGTTAAAACATATTTAACTTGATACTAGATGAAAAAAATAATTTAAATGATAGGAGAGAGATGATTTGAAGACCCAATTTAAATTTGAAAATATTAGAAAAGAATTAGAAATTATATCTGAAAAAACCCGTTATAAAATTTTGCTTACACTATTAGCAAGCGAAAAATCACTGTCATTCAGTCGATTAAAAGAGTTATTACCCTCAATTCAAGAAAATAATTTGAATTACCACATTAGAATTCTCAAAGAAAACGACCTTATAAAGAACGAGAAAAAAATGGAATACAAACGTTCTGAACCGCGTTCATTTTATTCCTTAAGCCAACGATCTATTAATCTACTGGAAAATTTAGGACTAACCGATGTGAAGGAAGAATTTCAAGCCTTATTCGAACAAATGACATAATCATCCTATGGTTATAGTTATTTTCGTCTTATGAGTAAGTAGTAGTTCATATGGTTTGAGTCTTGAAATTTGTAGGTATGTGGATTGCAAATGTGCACTCTAAATCTCCGTTTAAACCCGTTTTTACGGGTTCAACTATTATGGATTGCTCAAAAATCTGATCCCAATATAGTTTGTACCAACCTGCACTACAATGACAGAAATCTTTTAAGATTTCATTATCAGTTCCCTCTTTCAAAGCACCTCGAATCCAAGGACAATAACATAGATAAAAGCTTTTCATTTGTTCATCCTTTGCAGTTAAAAATTTTTTAGTTTGATAGGGAACTTTGCTGGTATAAATGATATTTCCTTTTCTTACTCCTACTAACATTTGATTTTTTCTCACAAATTCGATTACTTCCTCATCCACGATCTGGGCAAACTCTAACGATCCTTCGTCTCTATGCTTCTCTAGTCTTTTTATTAAATCTTGGTGTTTCTTTAGTAAAAATCCATCAATTCCTAATTCTGTGAGATTTTTTTTATCCCCTTTAATATCATCAGGGGGACGACCATGGAGGCAAGGTGAAAGAAGTGCGATTACGTTTTCTTTTCCAAGATTATCTTCCAATCTTTTCATGATCCTTTTAGTAAAATACGGTTTTTTTTCTGGATGCACTCCTAATGGAGGAATAGCTAAACCTCTAAAAATTTCATTCCTCATTTTTTCTCCATGAATTTCAGCGATTCTTGAAAACAATGTATCCATTGCATTGTAAGATTCAACAATATCGATTGTTTCAGTAATAAAATCATACTTCTTGGAATAATTAGCATAACTCAAAATGGCTCTTAAAAAATCAAGAACAGAATCTTCATTAGTAGAAACTAAATATTCAGTATACTCATATAGTTTTTTGGGATTAACTGAGTCGAGACTTAGGTTTTCTTTTTTAAGGTAATTTTCATAGTCTCTCAGCTTTGAAAGAAAGCTTTTGATTACATTAGAATCAATTCCATTTTCTTCTAAAAAGATTCGAAAATTCTTTTCATCCATTTTCTAAATATATCTTTGTATCTTAATATCTTTTATTTTTACAATGAATTATGCATTCCAAATATCTCCTACAAGACAAATGAAAAAATTCAAGGATTTGCAAGGTAGAAACATTTCAAATTCATTTTTAAATAGATTTAGTTAGTATAACCCAGTAGATGGTTAAGAATTTCTAAAATATAAACAGTTAAGTAATAAAGAATAATTCTATTATTTTATAAAATAAATATAAGTTGGATTTACTATGGCTATTAAGAAAGGCGAAATCATCAAAGTTGCATATGAAGGAAGATTAGAAGACAGAAGCATCTTCGATAGCACGGAGCTTCAAGGAGGAGAACCGTTAAGATTTGAAGTTGGTGTTGGAATGATGATTCAAGGGTTTGATAATTCTGTTATCGGTAAAGAAGTAGGTGAAGAGTATGAAATTATACTAAGCGCTTCTGAAGCTTATGGTGAGATTGATCCACTCTTAGTTCAAACAATAAGCTCGGATCAATTACCAAAAGATTTGGATCCTGAGCCAGGTATGATGCTCGGAGTAGGTGATGCTAATGGGACTCACTCAATGGCTTGGGTTAAAGAAGTGGATGAAAAGTTTGTAATAATTGATATGAACCACCCACTAGCAGGCAAAACGCTCCATTTCAAAATAAAGATTTTAGAAACCGGTTGTGAACCGGACGCAACGAATGCTCATGAATGCGGTTGCGGTTGTGAGCATAACTAAACATGTTCAGTGTTATTTATATGAATCGATTTTTTTTACTATTTTTGAATTCCTATTAAATAATTTAATTTCATCTTTGATCAAGGAGATTGAATCATGAATAAGGTTTTTGCAAAAAAGAAAGGTGATGTAAGTAAAGCAGCAATCGATTTTTTTAGTTTTGGGCACATTTTAGCTGGTTACCTCATCTTTCTAATTCTAGACGCATTATTTTTGGTCATATTTGGTGAATTTGTCATTTTACTCTGTTTTTTTACTATTTTTTTATGTGGAGTTTTTTGGGAAATAATTGAAAATACTTATTTTTTTAAGAAGAACATCAAGTTTGGTTACCAACGAGATAGTCTTTTAAATTCTTCGATGGATGTAGTCATGCTTACTATTGGAGGTGTAATTGCTTCACTTTTTCTTGAATTAAACCAAGATATTTTTTTA